>NZ_JARFTS010000029.1:0-44960 GCF_029167175.1 Shewanella sp. A32 | reverse complement strand
CCAATCAGGTGCACAATAGAAAAGGCCAGCTACGGGAGCTGGCCTAAAAACTGTCAACCTATCTTAGGACGGGACATAATATCAGGCAGCTTCTTCACTGCTTTGTTGCGAATTCACGCTTTGGGCTTTGAGTTCCTCAGGATCAAAATCATCCACATTGATCGATTTGAGTCGGCCAATTTCAGCTTTTTCTAGCTGTTTGACTTCATCATCGGACAGTACTCCTAACGCTTTGCCTTCCTCAGCAATTTTATTCAATTGCATGAAGGGCAGTCGTTTGCCAGTGGCTTGACAGACTTTGTCATAAAGTGGTTCAGCCAACAAAATATCCCGCAACGTTTGTTCCTGAATACCGACAGGATTATTGCTGATTGCTTTCAGGAACTGACCTTTACCCAACCGATCCCGGCTGGCACATGGGGTTTGCATGATGCGGGCAACGCGGTGATCCAGTTTATCGCTAGGCCGTTTTAGCGGACGACCAAACGGGAACAGTAACGCTCGCAGAATACCCCCTAGGCCAGATGGGAAGTTATCCAGTAGGTCATCGAGTGAGCTTTGCAGCTTATACAGTGCATCTTCTACTGCCCACTGGACTAACGGCAAGTCCTCGCCCAAGCGTCCTTCATCCTGATAACGTTTCAGTGTTGCAGAGGCCAGATATAGCTGACTCAGCATGTCACCTAAACGCGCCGAAATGCGCTCTTTACGTTTCAGTCCCCCCCCCAGCGTGGCCATCGCCAGATCTGACAATAATGCCAGATTGGCACTGAAGCGGTTCATCTGCTGGTAGTAACGTTTAGTGTTATCACTAAACGGTGCATTGGAAAGACGAGCGCCGGTGAGTCCCAGCCACAAACTGCGGACAAAGTTACTTAAACTGAAACCGATATGGCCGAACAGTGCCATATCGAACTGGCGCAGACCGCGATTTGGGTTGTCATCAAATGCGGCTTCCATTTCCGCCAGAATATACGGATGACAACGAATAGCGCCCTGACCGTAGATGATCATCGAACGGGTCAGAATATTGGCTCCTTCGACGGTCACGGCGATAGGTGCTGCCTGATAGGCTCGGCCGAGGTAGTTATTCGGGCCAAGGCAGATCCCTTTACCACCGTGGATATCCATCCCGTCGATCAAACACTTCTGCATTCTGTCAGTGAGGTGGTATTTAACGATAGCGGAGATCACTGAAGGCTTTTCACCCAGATCAATTCCTGTCGTCGTCAGGGCAGTCACCGCATCCATGAGGTAGGCGTTACCCCCAATGCGCGCCATCGGCTCTTCGATACCTTCCAGCTTACCAATTGGCAGTTTGAATTGACGACGGATGCGCGCGTAGGCACCTGTTGCCAAGGCCAAGGTTTTGATGCCCCCTGCAGAATTGGAGGGCAGGGTAATTCCACGACCGACAGACAGGCACTCTACCAGCATGCGCCACCCTTGCCCCGCCATTTCTGGCCCGCCAATGATGAAACTCAGTGGCACGAACACATCTTTACCCAGGGTAGGGCCGTTGAGGAACATACAGTTTAATGGGAAGTGCCGTCGTCCGGTTTCTACTCCTGTCAGATCGGTTGGGATCAGGGCACAGGTGATGCCGATGTCTTCTTGTTTACCCATAAGGTGCTCAGGATCTCGCAGTTTAAACGCCAGTCCCAGCACGGTGGCAATTGGTGCCAAGGTGATATAGCGTTTATTCCAGGTGAGTTTCATCCCCAATACTTCTTCACCTTCCCACATGCCCTTGCAGACGACGCCATAATCGGGAATTGAGCCGGCATCTGAACCTGCTTCTGGGCTGGTTAACGCAAAACAGGGGACTTCTTCTCCAGTGGCGAGCCGTGGTAGGTAATAATCCTGCTGCGCTTCAGTACCGTAGTGCTGTAACAGTTCTCCGGGACCAAGAGAGTTAGGAACCCCAACAGTGGATGCCAGTTCGCTGCTCACGCCTGCTAATTTTTGCAGCACGCGAGATTGCGCATAGGCGGAAAACTCCAGACCACCAAATTTTTTCTTGATGATCATCGCGAAAAAGCCTTTGCTCTTGAGGAAGCTCCAGACTTCCTGTGGTAGATCAGCTAATTCGTGTGAGACTCGATGCTGATTCACCATGGCACAGACTTCTTCTACCGGGCCATCCAGGAATGCTTGTTCTTCTGCGCTCAGGCGCGCTTTGGGATAGTTGTGGAGTTTTTTCCAGTTAGGATTGCCAGCAAACAGATCTGCCTCCCACCAGGTGGTACCCGCTTCAATCGCATCTTTTTCAGTATTGGACATCTCCGGCATGATGCCGCGATACAACTTTAATAATGGTCGGGTGATGACGGTTTGCCTGAATGGGCTGATGTTGAGTGGCAGTGCTACGATTAAGAACACTATCCAACTCCATGCACCGGTTACCCCGATGAGATTGCCAACGAGCAGCGTGGCCGCCGCGGCCAGCGTTGCGGTCATCAACGATACTCTCAGGTAAGCAGCAGCACCCAAAATCAACAATAAGACGATGATCCAAAGTAGGGTAATCACTGTGATTCTCCTTTTTATATGCCCCCGTGACGGGATGTATGCCGACAAAACTTGCCGATCTTTATCATAATTTTAGTCTGTGGTCAGACCTGTGTCGCTTTAAAAGTAAACGTGATCGTGATCGAACTCAAGTGATTTTCAAACAAACGTTTGAATATTTTTAAAGGCACAATTTCACTTCTTGCTGTAGATAGATACAATGCTATGAAATTGTGTGATTTTCAGAGATGTTTTCCATGTGTGAACTGCTAGCAATGAGCGCAAATATCCCGACCGATATCGTGTTCAGTTTTACCGGTCTTGCTGAACGTGGTGGCGTGACAGGCCCCCATGTGGATGGTTGGGGCATTACCTTTTATGAAGGCAAGGGTAGCCGTACGTTCAAAGATGCCGCACCCAGCAGTCGTTCCCAGGTGGCGCGGTTAATCAAGTCTTATCCTATTAAAAGCGAAGTGGTAATCAGCCATATCCGTCAAGCCAACCGTGGTAAAGTCTCATTAGAAAACACCCATCCCTTTACCCGCGAACTGTGGGGGCGATATTGGACTTATGCCCACAATGGGCAGCTGACAGGCTATCAGGATAAATTTGTGACGCGACGTTATCAGAGCGTTGGCGAAACTGACAGTGAACAGGCGTTTTGCTGGATACTGGAATCCTTAGTCGCCAAGTTCGGCGAGCAAGAACCCGCAGATATGATGCCCGTATTTGAGTATATTGCCGCGCTGGCTGAACATATTCGGCAATTAGGGGTCTTCAATATGATCCTCAGCGATGGCCGGTATCTGATGAATTTCTGCAGTAACAATCTTTGCTATATTACCCGCCGCGCACCCTTCGGAACGGCTAAATTGATCGATACTGATGTGGTGATTGATTTCCACCAGGAAACGACACCAAACGACGTGGTAACCGTGGTGGCGACCCGGCCACTGACTGACAACGAACAATGGCAAGTGTTGCAGCCGGGCGACTGGAAGTTATTCTGTCTTGGCGAGTTGCGCCTGTCCGGTAGCACCGCTGAACTGCACCTGCTTTAAGGTCAGTTCCATGGTGTTACCTTTCTCTTCATGAACAAAACGCACTGGCAGATAGCCTAAATCCGGTGCCATCCAGACATCGGTGTGGCGTTTTTGGCTTTTGCGTATCAGCTCCAGATGGACCGTCTGATAACTGCCGCTGGGGAGCTTCACGGTTTCCTGCCCCAAGTTACGAAAATGGTAATCTTCAATCTCGTTGTCTTTCACCATTTTGTAGTTAAATTTTTGCTTACCATTCATGAGATCTAAGCGGAACTGTAACTGCAACATCATGGCATCGTACAGAGTATCGGTATAATTCAGTTTGGTTTTTTCGCCTTTATAAACGCTAAACACTTTGCCTTGATCGCGGGCAAATGCGATCTGCTCGTTGAAATCTTTACCTGTCCCGGTCCGTTCATGAATAAAGCGTAATGGCTGTAACTGTCCATCCACATCGGTGAACACACTGGTAATTTTGCGTTTATCGGATAGCACTATCAGGCTCAAGTCACTGTCCATTTCATAGTGATAGGTGTTGCCTTGCGGCGCCGCTAAGGTAAAGCGTGCGCCACCGAGACTAAAACTGCCATATTTCACCTGATACTCCACTACTTGTGGTGTTAACGGACTGGGGGCGGCCAGCACCGTTAGCGGTAATAACCACAACAGGCATAACATACGACGGATTTTCAAATAATCTCTCCTCTCACTAAAACGGTAGGCACAGCACCAATGTTGCCATATCTGGTCGCCACTCAAATTCAGACAATGCAATTCGGCCTTGGTTCACTGTTACACCTTCGCAACGCAACAAGTAGCTTTGCTCGCGAAATGATTCGCTATCTTTAGCAAAAGCAATTTTCCCTTGAGCGTTGATAACCCGATGCCAGGGTAACGCTAGTGTATCCGGCGCCAGTTTCAGTGCTCGGGAAACATAACGTGCCCGTCCCGGTAAACCGGCATAGTCGGCTATCTTGCCATAACTCGCGACTCTGCCTTGCGGGATCATGGCGACCACCTGCCAGATACGTTGTGGTGGTGAGGGGTTCGCTGGATCTGTCGCGTGTGCCATAAAGCGCTCCAGAGCATTTTCCGTAAATTGTAGAAAAACCTACGTCGTTACAAAAGCAACATTTGTATGACGCGTTAGTACACCGCTATTTTACACGGGACTTGCAGCACTTGCTGATTGAATTATACTGTATAGAAATACAGTAATGGTGCAAGGCGATGTCTGTTAATCGTGCAATTGAATCTCTATTGATGCGACAGGACCTCTGGCGTGGACAACCAGAGCAACAAGTCGCATCTGGTTATGACACCGGTTTCCCTGAGCTGGTGGATAGCTTGCCTAAGTGGCCGGCCCATGGCATTTGTGAGTTGTTAACACCGGTTCCCGGGGTGGGCGAATTAGGCTTGTTATTGCCGCTGTTGCGCCAATATCTGTCAGCTGAAACGTATCAGCCGGTGGCATTGGTCGCGCCAAATTTTATACCTAATGCACAGACCCTAGCCTGGCTGCAGTTACCACCAGAATATTTTTTATGGCTGGATGTTACTGAAAGGCGTGAAGCATTATGGGCGATGGAACAGCTCCTGGCGAATGGCAGTTGTCCGCTGGTGCTGGGATGGTTCGCGCATTTATCGCTCAAGGAAGCGCGGCGTTTGCAATTGGCTGCGGAGTCAGGAAACGCCTTGGGATTCTGCCTGTTACCGGTATCTCAGGCCGGAAATAATCATCCTGTGCCGTTGAAGTTAGCATTGGAACCTCTGGCGGGTAATCGTAGCCGATTACAGATCCTCAAACGCCGAGGTGGCTGGCCAGTGCCGGAAATTGTGCTGTCGGGCGTCATGGTACCTGGATGGTATGCATTGGCTGAGGTAACACTATCTTCCCCGTCGAATGTGGTGGCTGGCCCTTGGGAGCATGCGCAAGAGTCGGATCGGCAGGTGAGCAACTATCATGACTGAATGTTGGCTAGGGGTTTATTTCCCACAGCTGCAATTGCAATATCAGGCCTGGAGCCTGCAATCGACGACCGTCGCTCCCGCGACATCAGTCTTTGCTGGATTGCCGCCATTGGCGTTATACGATACTGCAGCCAAACAGTTGCATTCAGTCAGCCCCAACGCCGCCGCTCGGGGGGTTAAATCTGGCATGAGTCAGACGACCGCTCAGGCGTTGTTGCCAGATCTGGTGTTATTGTCGCTACAAGAGGTTGATTGCGAAGCATTACAACATTGGTTATGTCAGTGGAATTACGATTTTAGTGCACGTATCTGGCCGCCGCTGTTGCAGCAAGAGCCGCTTAACTCTGATGCGGGATCAGCGGTGAATTGGCCGACAGAAACGCTGGTGCTGGAGATGGGATCGATGTTGCGCTTATTTGGCAGCCAGTCACGTTTTATGGAAAGTTATCACCAGCGCTGTCAGTGTTACGGTTTACATTATGCGCTGGCACTGGCGCGTTACCCGCTGCATGCGGCGTTGTTAGCAAAAGGTGTGAAAGCATCGACACCAACGGCCCTCGGCATGAACCGGGTATCGACACCGAGACAAACCCGTAACCGGTTATTGGCAGTTCCCTGGCAACTACCATCAGAAAATCAGGTCACGGAGTCCCATGCTGAATATCAGACTCAAGCAGTGCCTGCAACTGTGATAACTACCCAGTTGCCATCACAGTTGCCACTACAAGCATTACCGCTGGACGATAAGACTCAGCAACGACTATTGGCAATGGGGATCAACTGCTGGCAACAACTACAATCATTACCTCGACCAGAACTAGGTAAACGTTTTGGGCAACCATTGCTGACATTACTGCTGCAATTGGAAGGACGTCTCAGTTATTCACGTAAGGCGTATCATCTGCCCCCCATCTTCCGGCTAAAGCGATTATTACTGCATGATGTCAGTTATATCCAAGGGGTGATGTTTCCATTAGCGCCAATGTTTGCGCAATTGGCGACGTATTTGCGGGTACGGCAATTGGCTGTACAGCAACTGCAGCTGACCCTGTTTTTCCGTAGTAATAATATTGCTCCGATGATCTTGCGTATTGATTATCCGCTAGGCGAATTTCGTCAGGCTGGGTTGTTGCAATTATGTCGTCTGCAGTTGGAACGGTTGACGCTGCCACAGCCGGTGATCGAGCTGGAACTGCAAGTCCGGCATTTTATTGCGCAGCAACTGCAGAATGGCGTCTTGAGTAAAACTAGCCACGAGCAGCAACCATTTCCGGAGTTACTCGCACGACTGCAGGCCAGGCTTGGCAAAGAACGCGTGCGTCAATTGTGCTATCAGGCATCGCCATTACCGGAACAGGCAAGCCATAGTCAGCCGATCCAACAGTGGCCTCCGCAACCGGCGAAGTTGCCTGTGCCGGTGATGGCGCTCAGGCCTTTATGGTTGTTGGCTGAACCGCAACCTTTGTCGGTAGATGATGTCGACATACTCAGAGGCCCAGAGCGCATAGTATCTCCTTGGTTTACCGATAATTTCCCTGCGAGAGACTATTTTCTGGCGCGCCATCGGCAAGGTGGTTATTGCTGGGTTTTTCGTAGTCAGGGGCAATTGTTGTTACATGGCTGGATGAGCTGATGTACGCCGAATTGCACGCTATTTCCAATTACAGTTTCCTGC
The DNA here is from genome assembly GCF_029167175.1 of Shewanella sp. A32. Classification (NCBI taxonomy): domain Bacteria; kingdom Pseudomonadati; phylum Pseudomonadota; class Gammaproteobacteria; order Alteromonadales; family Shewanellaceae; genus Shewanella; species Shewanella sp. A32. The sequence goes on along the minus strand of NZ_JARFTS010000029.1, from coordinate 37,760 downwards.
GGAGTGCTTCTCATCCGGAGGAGCTGGTGGCTGAAGCGGCTCGCTTAGGTTATCAAGCGATTGCGATCACGGATGAATGTTCATTGGCCGGTATTGTGAAAGCTCACGAAGCTGCTAAAAAACATCAAATTGCCCTGATCGTTGGCGCGGAGTTTCAATTGCCACAGGGATTACTCGTGGTGCTGGCCCCAGATCGTTTGGGATATGCCAGATTAAGCAGTCTTATCACGCTGGGACGTCGCCGTGCGGCGAAAGGGAGTTATCAGCTGTCATTGGCGGATTTTGCTTCGTTACAACAAACCTGTATTTGCTTATGGCGACCACCGCCATTACCGCTGTCCCCAGAATGGACTGCCATGGGGCAGTTTCAGGCGTTAACCCAGTTACAGCAACTATTGCAGCAGATAACAGAGGCATTAGGTGTATTGCCATATTTGTTGATGGAACGTCAGCTCATCGCAGGAGAAGCTTGGCAACTTAATCTGCAGCAACAATTGGCAGACGTGGCCGGATTAACCTGTGTGGCGGCTGGTAACGTTCGTATGCATGCACCGCAGCGGCAACGATTATTAGATGTGTTGACCTGTATTCGCCATAACACCGATATTCCTCATGCCGGCGCTCTGCTTAGCCTTAATGCTGAAACAGCAATGAAGCCAATATCCGCAATCAAGAAGCGCTTTCCACAATCATGGTTGGATAACGCTCTACGAATTGCAGAGAATTGCCATTTCTCTCTGGATGAACTCAGATATGAATATCCGGCGGAGTTGGTTCCCGCCGGATTGACCGCAACACAATATCTGGCGCAGGAAGTGGAAAAGGGGGCTAAACGCCGTTATCACGATAATGTGCCAGCGTCAGTATCCCAGCAGTACCGCCGTGAATTACAGATTATCGGCGAACTGCAGTATGAATATTTCTTTCTGACGATTTATGACTTAGTCAACTTTGCTAAAGCACAACAAATTCTGCATCAGGGACGAGGTTCTGCCGCTAACTCAGTCGTGTGTTTTTGTCTCGGGATCACTGAAGTCGATCCGACCAAAATCAACATGTTGTTTGAGCGGTTTATCTCCAAGGAGCGCCACGAGCCACCAGACATTGATGTGGATTTTGAGCACGAGAGGCGTGAGGAAGTCATTCAGTATATCTATCAGAAATATGGCAGAGCGCGTGCAGCATTGGCTGCCAGTGTTATCAGTTACCGATTTCGTAGTGCGATGCGAGATGTGGGTAAGGCATTAGCCTTGGACGAACAGCGCATTGAAGCCTTGATGGCGGCGGTGGATCGTCGTGATCCGCAAGAAGACTGGCAACAACAATTACAGCGACAGGCATTCATTCCTCAGCAGGGACTAGGCTGCTGGCTCTTGCCATTAGTGCAAGGGCTTATGGGGTTCCCTCGCCATCTGTCGCAGCATGTCGGTGGCTTTATTATTTCTGCGGGCCCTTTGGCAGAACTGGTTCCGATAGAAAATGCCGCTATGCCAGACAGAACGGTGATCCAGTGGGATAAAGACGATCTGGAAAGTCTGGGATTGTTGAAAGTAGACGTGCTGGCACTGGGTATGCTGACGGCTATTCGCAAGTGTTTTGAGTTACTCAGTCGCCACCTGCAACCATTTTCTATGGCGCAAATCTGTTGGGAGGACCCAGCGGTTTACCGGATGTTACAGCGCGGGGACAGTATGGGCGTTTTTCAGGTTGAATCTCGCGCCCAAACCAGCATGTTACCGCGGCTGAAGCCGGCTTGTTACTACGATTTGGTGGTGCAGATTGCCATTGTTCGCCCCGGACCGATTCAGGGCGATATGGTGCATCCTTACTTACGACGCCGAGATGGACTGGAAGCAGTTGTTTACCCTTCAGACGCGGTGCGTAGCGTACTCGAACGCACGCTCGGTGTACCGATTTTTCAGGAACAGGTGATCCATCTGGCGATGGTTGCCGCAGGATTCAGTGGGGGGGAAGCTGATCAGTTACGGCGGGCAATGGCCAGTTGGAAACGCACCGGTGAATTGGAACAGTTTGAACAGAAGTTACTTGATGGCATGGCCGCGCGCGGTTACAGCGAAAGTTTTGCGAGACAGATTTTCAGTCAGATCCGGGGTTTTGGTGAATATGGTTTCCCAGAATCGCATTCTGCCAGTTTTGCACTATTGGCATATGTGTCGGCCTATCTGAAACATTACCATCCTGCTGCGTTTTGTTGTGCATTACTCAACAGTCAGCCGATGGGATTCTACAGCCCGTCACAGCTGGTGCAGGATCTGCGGCGTCATGGTGTCAGTGTCTTACCGGTCGCCATTAATCATAGTGATTGGGACTGTACGCTGGAAACAACCGCCGAAGGCGCTTTTGCTTTGCGACTAGGAATGCGTCTGGTTAAAGGATTAAGTTTCAGCGCGGCAACCAAGCTACTACAAACACGAGCTTCAGGTTTTCAGCAGTTGTCACAGCTTGCGTCATTACAGCTCAATCGAGACGATCTGGAGGCATTAGCCAGTGCCGATGCGTTCGCGGAACTCAGTGGAGATCGACATCAGGCGCGTTGGCAATTGGCAGCCGCACAGCAGCAACAGCTACCATTGCTTACGCTGGCAGATACGGTAGAAATGGATGTCACTTTGCCACGAGTAACCGAAGTGGATGCTATGCTGGCAGATTATGCCCATATTGGGTTGTCTTTGGGGCGTCACCCTATGGCTTTGTTGCGCCAGCAGGGCGGTTTGCCACATTGTTATACCGCTGAGTCCTTATGGCAGTGCCGTCATGGACAGTTGGTAACGGTCGCGGGACTGGTGGTTGGTCGACAACGACCGGGAACCGCTAGTGGTGTCACTTTCGTCACCCTGGAAGATGAGACCGGGCATATTAATGTGATTATCTGGAGTGGAACGGCCAAGGCGCAGCGACAACCCTACCTGTCGGCACGTATTCTCAAGGTCAGCGGAATTGTTGAATTCTCATCTGGTGTTCTGCATCTGATTGCCGGAAAGTTACAGAATTTGTCTGCGGTGATGGAACAACTGCTCGTGAAATCACGAGATTTTCACTGACACGCACGGTTCAAGATGGAATGACGCTCAGATAAATGCACAGAAAGTGGCACACTGCGCCACCCAGTACAAACAGGTGCCAGATAGCATGGTTAAAGGGGATCGCTTTAATGGCATAGAAGGGTACCCCGAGACTGTAACTTAGCCCCCCGGAGAGTAGTAGCCAGAAGCCCGTGCTGGAGAGATGTGTAATCAGTTGTGGCAGAATTGCCATGCAAAGCCACCCCATGACCAGATACAACGTCAGACTCAATGCTTTGAATCTATGCACAAAGAAACTTTTAAACAGCACACCGCCTGCGGCCAGAGACCAAATGGCTATCAGCACCCACTCAGTACCCGTGCCATTCATGGAGATCAGCATCATGGGGGTGTAAGTGCCAGCAATCAGCAGATAAATAGCGCAATGATCGAGAACTTTCAGCCGGCGCTTCCAATGTAGCTGCGGAATACTGTGATATAGCGTTGAACAAAGAAATAACAGTATAAAACTGGCCCCGTATATGCTTACACCTGTTAACTGAATGCTATTAAGGGAATACCAGCCTTTACTCAGCATCAGTGTTAGCGCGACAATTCCGAGAATAATTCCCAAACCATGGCTAATACTATTTGCTAGCTCTTCATTAACGGAATAACTACTAGTAATGGATTCTTCTGCGGTTTTTACTGTCATGGCTATAGTAGGTGTTCGTTGGCGCCTTAAGTTTTGAGTGTATCAATAGCACTGGTTAAATACTATATTTAAGTGAACATGTGTTAGCTTAAATTTTAAATATGAGTCTTTGTCAGTTATCGTTAATTTCAAAATTATCTCTATCTTTTTAAGGTTAAGTTCGAACATTGTTGGACCAAAGATTATTTTGCAAAGATTTACCCAGTCGGCTGTCAGTGCTCACTGTACTTCAAATCTGATTTGTACAATAATCAAGCGTTAATTAATGCCAATCAAATCCTTATTGTTGGAGGTTGAGTAATGCAAATACAGCCAGCATTCGCCGCAGGCATACAGGGGCTGCAATCTGCGCAGTCTGGATTAACTCAGGCAACAGTTGATGTCGCTCAGGCTGTCACTCAACCTGCAACTACCTCATCTACAGATACCAGCTCGGCTGTTGCCGCCACCCCGAAAAGCCGTGATACAACTGATGCCTTGGTTTCAGCAATGGCCTCTCAACGTCAGGGAGAAGCCTCTGTTGATGTGTTGCAGCGAGAAAATGATGCACTGGGCAGCATCATAGATATTGAGGTGTAGTATGTTCCCGGCGCTTCTCTCATCGAATGCGCCAACAAGGACTAACGTTAATAGCGCGATGCTTGTATCTAAAACGTTAGTCGGGCAAGCCTCGTCCGCTAGTCAGACTCCGTCTAACCGTGTATCCGCGTTTCCATCATCTCTGGTAACTGAGACTGCAAAACTCTCTGCTAATGATATTGTTGTGGATAGCGGGCGTTCATCGTTGGTGAGTTTGTCCTATGGCGTCCTAGGTGCTGCAGCACTGTATGACAGTAGCGGCAATCAAACGGCGGCAGAAGATGCTGCCGATACTTCAGTAAACGATCAGGATCAAACCGCTGAATCCGCCAATTCCAGCGCGACAGCTCAAGCTTCCGTGAGTGCGGATAACGCTAAACAACAGCAAGCGCAGCAACAACTCGAATCCTTGCAACAACGCGATCAAGAAGTCCGCACTCATGAACAGGCTCATGCCGCTGTCGGTGGCGTTTATGCAGGCTCGCCTCAGTTTGACTATGAACATGGGGCCGATGGCAAACGTTATGCGGTGGATGGTGAAGTCCAAATTGATGTCTCAATTGTGCCGGGTGATCCCATCGCCACCATGACCAAAATGCGACAGGTTTATGCTGCGGCTATGGCACCACAACAGCCTTCACTGGCAGACATACAAGTGGCAGCGGAGGCTATGCGAAAATATAACACCGCGAGAGAACAGGCCGCGGCATTAAGAGATATGGAAAGTAATAAACCGATAACGTCTGATATCTCTGCCAATACCGCGGCTAAAGATCAAGCTGCTGCAAGCAACTCGGCGGACAGTAGTAATGCGGATACGCAGACATCGAACACAAATAACTACCCCATAAGCATTGTCCGCGTCATGGGGCAAGTGCATCATCAAATGGTACCAAATCCGGGAACGGGTGGGTTATCTCCACCACGCAATGATCATGATCTGGATGATATCAGCTTGCCTAACGCCACACTGGAAGAACAGATACAAGGGCAGCTATTGCATGATCATGACAGCGACAATCTCATGTCATTGTTGTAGTGGATTTTGGTCAGAACCGGGTTAACTTGTGGCTAAAGGTTTTTCACCATGAAGCGCCAGGATCAATGATTCCAGTAACTTAGACGCTGGGCCTTGTTTATCGCGCTGCGGTACCACCAGCGTCAGCACAATTCTGCGAGAGTTCGAACCTTTAATCTTTAACCGAACCAGTTCGCCAGCTGCTAATTCTTTTTCCACCAAATGTGCAGGAACCCAACAGAAGCCAATACCCTTACTGAGGATCACCTTAGCCTCATGAAAATTGCTAACGGTCCAGCGTTGCTCAGCTTTAAGCCAACCCGTTTCTTGCTGCGGGTTCACGCCTGTATCTTTAATCACAATCTGCAAGTGCTGCGCAAGAATATGATCATCTTCCAGTTCAGGTGTCAGCGCCAGTGGATGGGAAGGATGACAAACCAAATAGAAATCAAGGTCACAAAGCGGCTGTGCAATGTAACCTTTCGGTGGTGTACCGCAAATGGCTAAATCCACTTGATTATTCTGGATCAGTTCATTGGTACCATTGATGACGGTATCAACAACGGTCACTCGAGTTCCTCGACTTTCGGGCAGAAATGCGGCTAACGCATCAGTCAACTTATCCATTGGATACACCAATTCTCGGGCGATGGCGAGCGTAGGTTCCCACCCCTGTTCGAGGTTATTGGCCAATTGTTCCAACTCACTGACTGCTTGGGTCACATGACGCGACCGGCGCAGCAACACTTCACCTTGTTCAGTGAGATACGCTTTGCGTCCACGCACTTCGAGCAATTGAATACCTAATTGAGACTGCAGTTTAGCAACAGCATGATTGAGTGATGATTGACTCTTATTCAGCTTATCTGCTGCCTGCGCGTAACCACCATAATCAACAACTGCTTGCAGAATACGCCATTGTTCTAGCGTGGATTTAGGTCTGTGCATAATCGTAAAAATTAACTGAATTGACCCCCATCATGCTAATTTCTTTCGAAATATTCAAACAAAATTCACTAGAGGAGGCACAGATAATGATCTGGGTGACAAATTATGTGTTTTCGTTAGTGAAAGCGGTTGGTTATGGCGTGAATTTGTCTAAAGGGCACCATTGGGGCAGATGATCGGGGTGAAATTGTCCTTGCTGGATCTGGGCAATTAATCGAGTAACGGCGTCAGGCCCCCAGATATCAAACAAGGTTTGGCGAATATCTGCGCCATTTTCATTCACGATCAACACTTCAAATAACTTCTCTGGGGCACAGTTGGCAGTCGTTTGATAGATTGCATCTGCTACAAACTGTTGCCAAAGTGACTCGTAAATTAAGGGGCCGGTGTCTGCAATATCCGCAAATGAGTAGGCGTAATCATGCACCTCTGGCCATTGTCCCGCAAATAAGTGACTAAACAGGGAAGTTGACGGTTGTTTGTTCGGGGTCTGATAAAATTCAAGGGCGACATAAGCATGGAAAAGCGCCATGTGCTGGCGGTAACTTTCCGCCAGTTGTTCACGACTGTCCGGTGAGGGTCGTAATTGTTGCGGAAAGCCCTGACTCAAATAATCTTCTAGCCATAATTCACCAATGCGACCAGCATCCTGCGGTAACGTAAAACCGTTATCGAGGTAAAAACGGCCTCCAGCGGCTAACTGTGTCAGTGCCTCGCTTAAGGCGGATACTGCGGTTTGGTAATCACGTAAAGTTTTTAGCTCGGCTTTTAATTCAAGCTGGCTTTGTCCTGCTTGCTGCCCGATGACACTGCGACGGATCAAAATATGGCGATTCTTGGGGGCTGCCGCGATTAACAACTCTCCAAGCAACCGCCCGCGATACCACAAACGCATCCAACGTTTATCAATATTTTCATGGGTAATGCCAATATTGGCCAGTCGCTGTGATACGGTTTGCATGAAATCATCAGCTGAAATTTTATTAATTTTCGTTATTTTTAAATCAGTTAATTCCTTCCCAATATTCCATGGGGCGATATCTAATCGCTGCGAAAAAGCATTCAGAAAATTTGATAGGTTATCAGCCGAACCCATGAGTTGTTCTGCAAGCAAATAGTCGACGTAGGAGTTATAGCCGGCATTTTGTGCTTGCTGTAGCCGCAGTTGTTGCACAGTGGTTAGCATTGTCTGATTACTACTTTTAGCGCGCGCCTGGTATTTGCGCCAAACTAGCTTTCGACAATCTTCATCTGATTGTTGGAGCATATAAGTCGCAATATTGCGCACTAAAGGTTCAGGCGCTGCAGCATCTTTAGCTTCTGTAGTGTCGTCGCGATGATCAGACAGCGATTTTTTTTGAACCGTCGGTGTCGTAACAGCCAAGGCGCAGCTGCCCCAATCCAGCTGAAAGTTATTACTCTTCAGATGCTGGCGGATACTGGCTTGTGCCGTACTGAGTTTGGCTTTTTCCGACAAAGGTAACTGATGCGCTAAAAGATACTGAAACTTTGCCGCCAGACGGTGGTGCGACAGTTCGTTACTGCGTTGTAAATCGTCAAGAATAGGGCGCAATTGAGGACTGATCAGAACGCGATTTACCGCATCTGCCACGGCAAGTTGACACTGCAGCAAGGCTTCCTGTGCGGCTTCTGGTAGTACAAAACTACGGTAATAATTTACCTGATCATTAATGTTTTGCAGACCGATCGTTTGTCGTTCTAAGGTGATGATAGAGCTGAAATCAGGATGGAAATCGGTACTGTAATTGAGACACTGATTGACCAGCAACGGTACGGCGGCGGCCGCTGTCGCACGCGCTGGTAACGTCAGTAAAACTAATGTGCATCCGCATATTAGTTTCAACAACAGCATCAAAATTTTTTGCATGAGCAAATAATATATCCTTTTGGCATCCGATGTTCGGCAATGTCATCCCATGACGGTGAACGCTAAGTTGAATGCGTCCATGCAAAACGATGCCATTATTTTACGGCGATAATGGTAGCCCTCTTAGGTGCAGGATAGCCTTCAACCGTATAATCGACATTGTTCGGATCGAGGTAATCAACAAGTGACTCGTTCCGCATCCAAGGCGTTGAGCGTTGTTCCGCCAGTGATGTCACATCAAGGTTAACACAGCGGATATCTTTAAAATCACATCGTCTTAGCCACCGTTCTAAGGCAGCAACAGACGGGATGAACCATACATTATTCATTTTGCCGTAGCGATCTTCTGGAACCAATACCGCTTGCTCATCACCATCGATGACCAGCGTTTCCAGTACCAGTTCCCCGCCATCACGCAACTGGTCATGGAGTTGCAGCAGGTGATCAATCGGTGACTTACGGTGATACAACACGCCCATGGAAAACACCGTGTCAAACGCCTCTGATGCCGGCATCTCTTCGATACCTAATGGCAGCAGGTGCACGGGATATTCACTACCGGCGAGCTTTTTGACGGCTTCAAACTGACAGAGAAACAAAGGCGAGGGATCAATCCCCACAACCATTCTGGCACCGGCACCAAACATTCGCCACATGTGATAACCACTACCGCAACCCACATCCAACACGGTGCGAGATTGCAACGGGCTGATATGGGGAGCTATCCGCTCCCACTTCCAGTCAGAACGCCATTCAGTATCAATATGAATGCCATGAATATCGAACGGACCTTTTCGCCAGGGATGCAGTAGTTGCAGCAGATTCTCTAATTTTTCACGTTGTCCTGCTGATAGCTGGGCACCACTGCCAATGCTGACACTATCTTTAAGATCCAGCTGATCCGGCGTTGGATAATTGAGTTTTGCCAAGACTTTTCCCCACTTGGGAAGTGAGCCATTGTTGTTTTCTCGCTGCCAGTTACCGATCTTGGCCGGTAAACTCTCTAACAGAATACTAAGTTGGGAATCGGCGATATCCCGATAAAATCCGCTGAAACTGATCACTTGACTGCCACCATTGAGGCAAAATTAAAGCATTGAAACCAGACGTTAGCATGGGTAAAACCGGCATTGGTAAATCGAGCATAGTGTTGTTCGAGCGTGTCGGTTTTCATAACATTTTCCAGTGCACTGCGTTTTTGACTGATTTCCAGTTCGCTATAACCATTGGCGCGTTTGAAATCCAGATGTTGCGCATCCAGCAACTGCTGAATTGTGTCATCGGAGAAACGCAGTTTCTCGGAAAGAATCAATGCTCCACCAGGCAATAGCCCTTGATAGATATGGCTTAATAGCGCATCACGTTCTTCCGGTGGTAAAAATTGCAAGGTGAAATTGAGCACTACCAACGAAGCATTCTCAATCTGGCATTCACGAATGTCAGCACACTTTAGCTCTACATCTGTATGGCTGACATAAGCTGCCAGATTTTCACGGCAGCGATCGATCATCGCTTCGGAACTATCCACGGCGATGATACGGCAATGTCGCCCCTCAATATGCCGCCGAATACTTAACGTCGCCGCGCCGAGCGAACAACCCAGATCATAAATGTTGCTATTGGGCTGAACTAACCTTTTTGCATAGTCACCGATAGTGGCAACTATCTGTCCGTAACCGGGGACAGAGCGTTTGATCATGTCACTAAAGACGCCGGCAACCCGGTCATCAAAAGCAAAGTCGGCAACCTGAGTATGTGCGGTCGCGTAAATAGTGTCCTGAGAACTGTTCATGGATATGTCTGATAGGGGAAAACCTGCGCATTTTACCGAAAGCTAACGCTTCGCATCAAGCTTCGCTAACACTAGACCTTGCCATAGCCACCGAACGTTGATGAGATAGGGGCGGTTGTCGGATTTTTGTACGTTTACATGTAGGACAGGAGGCAAGCTATAGCCAAACTAGATAAAGTGTTTGATACTTCACCGTCTGAAACAGAAGGGCTTTGGTAAACGGCAGTTTTTTCATATAATGCCGCCCTTATTTTTGTAATTCATTCCGGCGCCATCCGGCAGCAACAAAGGATAACAAGATGCGCAGCCATTATTGTGGGGACGTTAATAAGTCTCACGTTGGACAAGAAGTCACCCTGGCAGGGTGGGTTAATCGTAGCCGTGACCTCGGTGGCGTAATATTTTTGGATCTACGTGACCGTGAAGGTTTGATCCAAGTGGTTTACGACCCGGATATGCCAGAGGTGTTCAAAGTTGCCAGCAGTCTGCGTGCTGAGTTTTGTGTGCAGGTAAAAGGGATCGTCCGAGCACGCCCTGACAGCCAGGTAAACAGTCAAATGCGCACTGGCGAAATCGAAGTGCTGGGAACAGAACTGACGATTATAAACGCTGCTGATCCGCTACCGCTGAGTATGGATAACTACCAGAATAACAGTGAAGAACAGCGTCTGAAGTATCGTTACCTGGATTTGCGTCGTCCAGAGATGACGCAACGGTTAATCTTCCGCGCACAAGTGACTAGTGCTGTTCGTCGGTTTTTAGACACTCACGGTTTCTTGGATATTGAAACGCCCATTCTGACAAAAGCAACTCCAGAAGGTGCGCGTGACTATTTGGTGCCGAGTCGCACCTATAAAGGTGAATTCTTTGCCTTGCCTCAATCACCACAGCTGTTCAAACAGTTGCTGATGATGTCAGGTTTTGACCGCTACTATCAGATCGTTAAGTGCTTCCGTGACGAAGACCTGCGTGCTGACCGCCAGCCTGAGTTTACGCAGATTGATATTGAAACCTCGTTTCTGACATCCGATCAGGTACGTGAAATCACAGAAGAGATGGTGCGTGGTCTGTTCCTGGAACTGCTGAATGTTGATCTCGGTAAATTCCCAGTAATGACCTGGCAGGAAGCCATGCGCCGTTTTGGTTCTGATAAGCCAGATCTGCGTAACCCGCTGGAATTGGTCGATATTGCAGACCTTGTTAAAGATGTAGAATTTGCCGTATTTAAAGGCCCGGCAAATGATCCAGAAGGTCGCGTAGTCACCATTCGGGTACCGGGCGGTGCTGCCATGTCACGTAAACAGATTGATGACTATGGTAAATATATCAGTGTGTTTGGTGCAAAAGGTCTGGCATGGATGAAGGTCAATGATCTGGCTGCTGGAATGGATGGCATCCAATCACCAATTCTCAAGTTCCTCAATGAAGACGTAGTAAAAGCACTGCTGGCGCGCACTGAAGCTCAGAGCGGCGACATTCTGCTGTTTGGTGCGGATAATGCTACCGTTGTGGCAGAGGCGATGGGTGCGCTACGTTTGAAACTGGGTCAGGATTTCAATCTGCTGCAAGGTGAGTGGCGTCCGTTGTGGGTGATCGACTTCCCGATGTTCGAGAAGGCCGATGGCGGCTGGCATGCCGTGCACCATCCTTTCACCGCTCCAAGTTCGGTGACAGCCGAAGAACTGGCCGCCAACCCTGGCGCCGCAGTCTCCGATGCATACGATATGGTGCTCAATGGCGTGGAATTAGGTGGCGGTTCTGTACGTATTCATAAGCAGAAAATGCAGGCTACTGTATTTAATATTCTGGGAATTGAAGAACAGGAAGCGCAGGAAAAATTCGGCTTCTTGCTGGAAGCTCTGCGCTATGGTACTCCGCCACATGCAGGTCTGGCGTTTGGCCTTGACCGCATGGTGATGTTGATGACCGGTGCCAGTTCCATCCGTGATGTGATGGCGTTCCCGAAAACCACTACGGCGGCTTGTCCACTGACAAATGCTCCAAGTCCTGCTAACCCTCAACAGTTGGCGGAACTTGGTATCAATGTAGTGGCAAAAAACAGCGATAAAGCTGAATAATTATAGTGTTTAACCCGCAATCAAACCGGGGCCCGTGGCCTCGGTCTGTTTATATCAGGCCAGTGTTTGCCTGATAGCATGAGGAGTGATTTATGGCAGGTCATAGTAAATGGGCCAACATCAAACACCGCAAAGGTCGTCAAGACGCTAAGCGCGGTAAGCTTTTCACCAAATTTATCCGGGAACTGACTGTCAGTGCCCGTGAAGGTGGCCCTGATCCCGATTCTAACCCTCGATTGCGTGCAGCGATAGACAAAGCCCTGTCCAACAACATGACTCGCGATACCGTGGATCGTGCGATCAAACGTGGTGCCGGTGAACTGGATGGCGAAAATCTGGAAACCATCGTGTATGAAGGTTATGGCCCAGGTGGCACTGCAGTAATGGTGGAATGTATGACCGACAACCGCAATCGTTCGGTGACCGGCGTCCGTAATGCCTTTAACAAATCCGGTGGTAATTTAGGTACTGATGGTTCAGTTGCTTACCTGTTCACCAAACAGGGCGTTATCTCCTATGATGAAGGTACCGACGAAGATGCCATAATGGAAGCCGCACTGGAAGCGGGTGCCGACGATGTTGTGGTCAATGACGACAGTTCCGTTGATGTTTACACCACACCAAGTGCGTTTGGTGCAGTGAAAGATGCACTGGATGCGGCGGGTTTTGAGTCAGTTAACGCTGAAGTGACTATGGTGCCTTCTACGAAAGCAGAATTAGACGAAGAAACTGCCCCTAAATTCCTACGTCTTATCGATATGCTGGAAGACCATGATGACGTACAAGAGGTTTACCATAATGGTGAAATCTCAGACGAAATCATGGAAAAACTGGACGTATAAGGCGGCTTATGTCGATTATCCTGGGTGTTGACCCTGGCTCTCGGATCACCGGTTACGGTGTTATCCAGTGTCAGGGACGACACCAGCTTTACTTAGGCAGTGGCTGCATTCGCACATCCTCAGAAGATCTTCCCTCTCGGCTGAAACAGATTTTCGACGGCATTTCTGAAATTATTCGTCAGTATCAACCCGAACAGCTCGCAATTGAGCGAGTGTTTATGGCAAAAAATGCTGACTCTGCACTTAAACTTGGTCAAGCGCGTGGTGCGGCAATTGTTGCAGCTACCGTGGCAGGATTACCGGTGTCAGAGTACTCCGCCACGCAAATTAAAAGCGCCATTGTCGGTACTGGCCGCGCTCAGAAGACCCAGGTACAGCATATGATCCAGCACCTGTTGCAACTACCCGCAAAACCGCAGGCGGATGCTGCAGATGCACTCAGCGTGGCACTGTGTCATTATCATACCTGTCAGAGCCTGGTCTCTCTTGGCGGCAAGGCAAGTATCAGAACTTACGGAAGATATAAATGATAGGGCGTTTACACGGTATTCTGCTGGAAAAACAGGCTCCGGATGTGCTGTTGGATGTGCAGGGGGTTGGCTATGAATTGCAGATGCCGCTCACCAGCTTTTACGAACTACCAGAATTGAACCAGGCGGCAACCATTTACACCCATTTCGTGGTGCGGGAAGATGCGCAACTTTTGTATGGTTTCATCACCAAACAGGAGCGGTCGCTGTTCCGGTTGCTGATCAAAGCTAACGGTGTTGGTCCGAAACTGGCGTTAACCATTTTGTCAGGCATGACCGCCCAAGAGTTTGTCAATTGTGTCGAGCGTGATGATATTGCCACGTTGGTGAAACTTCCCGGTGTGGGTAAAAAAACCGCCGAGCGTTTATTGGTAGAAATGCGCGATAAACTCAAGAGCCTGCTGGAAACTGCCAGCGGTAACGAACGTGAGTTTGTGCTCAAATCCAATTATGCGCCGCCCATTATCAACAGTGCCGAAGAAGATGCTATGGCGGCTTTGCTGGCGCTGGGTTACAAACCGGCACAAGCCAGTAAAGCGGTATCATCAGCTTTTGAAGAGGGGATGGATTCTGAAACCCTTATTAAAGCTGCGCTTAAATCGATGTTATAAGCATGAGGCCTGGTTATGATTGAGGCAGACAGACTGATTCAGCCCCACAGCAACAATCCGCAGGAAGAGTTGATCGACCGCGCCATGCGGCCAAAACTGCTGGATGAATACACCGGGCAGAATGAAGCCAGAACTCAACTGAAAGTATTTATTCAGGCAGCCAAAAACCGTAACGAAGCCTTAGATCACATGTTGATCTATGGCCCGCCAGGATTGGGGAAAACCACCTTGGCGATGATTGTTGCTAATGAAATGGGCGTTAACATCAAGTCCACTTCCGGTCCGGTGTTGGAAAAAGCGGGTGACTTAGCGGCACTGCTGACTAATCTCGAAGCTGGCGATGTGCTGTTTATCGATGAAATCCATCGGTTAAGCCCTGTGGTTGAAGAAATTCTTTATCCCGCAATGGAAGATTATCAGTTAGACATCATGATTGGTGAAGGCCCGGCTGCGCGTTCTATCAAACTGGATATTCCTCCGTTTACATTGATCGGCGCGACCACCCGTGCCGGAGCGTTGACTTCGCCATTGCGTGCACGTTTCGGGATCCCGCTGCGGTTAGAGTTTTACAATGTGGACGATCTCAGCACTATTGTGACTCGGTCCGCTTCGATGCTGGGACTGCCGTTAGAACAGGATGGCGCCAGAGAAATTGCTTGTCGTTCCCGCGGCACTCCGCGTATTGCCAATCGGTTGTTGCGGCGAGTGCGAGATTTTGCCGAAGTTAAACATGATGGCCGTATTACCCAGACGGTGGCGCAACAGGCGCTGGACATGCTGGATGTGGACGGCGAAGGCTTTGACTACATGGACCGCAAGCTGTTACTGGCGATTATCGATAAGTTTATGGGCGGCCCGGTAGGATTGGATAACGTGGCAGCGGCAATTGGTGAAGAGCGCGAAACTATTGAAGACGTATTGGAGCCATTCTTAATTCAGCAAGGATTTATTCAGCGGACACCGCGAGGCCGTATCGCTACTGATCGTGCATATCGCCATTTCGGCATAATGAAACCGGAGTAGGGTATCAGACATCAAAAAGCCGCTCACTTGAGCGGCTTTTTGATAAGGCAATGATCAGGCTTTCTCGTGATGAGGTAAATCATGTGGCAACACCAGATTCATCAGAATCGCCACAATACCACAGAGACTGATCCCGGTAAGGCTGAAATCACCTACACCAAACGCCATGCCACCGATACCAAATACCAAGGTAACCCCCACAATTGCCAAATTGCGTGGTTGCGCCAAATCCACCTGCGCGCGGATCATGGAATTCAGACCGATAGCCGCAATGGAACCAAACAGCAGGCACATAATGCCGCCCATCACTGGCACAGGAATTGTTTGCAGTGCTGCACCTAACTTACCGACAAATGCCAGGATAATTGCAGTAATGGCTGCCCAGGTCATAGTGACAGGGTTAAAATTGCGGGTCAGGGTAACCGCACCAGTCACTTCGGAATACGTGGTATTTGGTGGACCACCTAGGGCAACTGCTGCCATGGTTGCCAGACCGTCACCTGCCAGGGTGCGATGCAAACCAGGTTTTTGCAGGAAGTCTTTCCCCGTGACATTTGAGATTGCCACAATATCACCGATATGTTCGACCGCTGGTGCAATTGCAACGGGGATCATAAAGGCGATGGCTTTCCAGTTAAATTCTGGTGTAACGAAGTTCGGAATGGAGAACCAAGCTGCATTATCAATAGCGCCGAAATCGACAATGCCCATAAACAGACTTAAGACATAGCCCACAATAATACCGGCTAAAATGGGCATCAATCGCAGTAAACCTTTGGCGAAAATGGCCACGGTAATGGTTGTTACCAGTGAGGCAATCGAGATCATCAGCGCGGCTTGTTGCGGCACTAACACGGCACTGCCGTCACCCGTTTTACCTAAGGCCATGTTAACGGCGGTGGGCGCCAGCCCAAGACCGATGATCATAATCACCGGGCCAACAACAACGGGTGGCAACAGACGAGTTATAAATTCAGGACCTCGCAGTTTCACCAGCGTTGATAACACCAGGTATACAGCGCCAGCGGCGATCAATCCGCCCATGGTGGCGGATACGCCCCAGTGTCCAACACCGTATGTGATCGGCGCAATGAAGGCAAAAGAAGATGCCAGAAAGATTGGCACTTGGCGTTTAGTGACCAGTTGGAATATCAGAGTGCCGATACCGGCAGTAAATAGTGCAACACTGGCGTCGAGCCCCGTGAGCAGCGGGACCAATACCAGCGCGCCGAAGGCAACAAATAACATTTGTGCACCTTGCAGCGGAAGGGTGAGGTTTTTCATCGTTTTTATCCGTGGTGTAGTTAAACCGGCATATGCTAACAGCATCCCATCTACATGTTCGGATTTTTTTGAGCGATACAGCTCAAATTTTTTGCAATTGCAATGGGAATAGGTTCCAAGCGTACTCGGAGCAAGTTAAGTCGATTCCGCTAGGGACGATCTATGGTACACTTGCGCCATTGGCGCCAATCCAGATTAAACAATTTATGCGCAAACTATTTTTTCGGCTATTGGGGTGTTGTTGGTTGTTAGGCAGCATGCATGCATCTGCGGTCGAGGTCAGTCAGCTTGACCAGTCTGTTGTCAATGTTGCCTCACGTTCGGATGCTGATCGTGAGGCGGCCATTCGTGAAGCGCTCAGCAACGTATTGGTGAAAAATTCCGGTGCGCGCAGTGTGCTCAACAATAATATGGTGGCTGAACGTCTGGGGCAGGCATCATCAATGGTGATGCAGTTTGGTTATACCGATGATCAAGGCCAACTTAAGTTACAGGCATTATTCGAGCATGATAAGATCATTAACCTGTTACGTGCTGCTGGTGAACCCGTATGGGGGCGGCAGCGCCCACTGACGCTCATCTGGTTAGCAAGTGATGAAAATAACCAACCGCAAATTGTCGCGGATGGGGTCACTAATGACGAGCGCCAGCTGTTTGCTGATGCGTCATCTCAGCGTGGGATCCCTGTGCTATTTCCATTAATGGATCTGGATGATCTGCAAGCGGTTAACGTGAATGATGTCCGTGGCCAGTTTGCCGATACCGTTGCCAGAGCTTCTGCACGATATCAGGCGGATTATTTTGCGATGGCATCGCTGACGACGGTTGGCGACGGCATTCATTATCAAATTTCGTTGTACGATAAGACGAATAGTGAGCAAGCTTTTATGCAGCCCCTAATTTCTGACCAAAATACTGCTGTAGATAAGCCTGCTGCAATTGCGGCAATGATGTTCACGCTTTCCAACTACTTTGTCTCTCGTTATGCGGTCGCTGATTCTGGTGAATCTCAGCAAACAACCGTGACCTTTAGCGCCATCACTCAAAAGCAGTTAGTAGAAATAGAAGCGTTTCTAAAGCAACTGACCGCGGTGAAGTCCGTCACCATTGATCAGCTGCAGGGTGATAAAGTCAGCTATCGGTTGCAATTGTTTGGCTCGGTAGCTGAACTCAAAAATTTATTTAGCCTAGAATCGCGAATGGTTGCGGCACCGGAGACTGCCAGTGCAGGATTTGACAACAGTGTCAGTGCTGGCACATACGAATGGCATAGCCGCCAATAAAATTGGTGGATAGCACGTGCTGTTCTCGTAAGATTTAATGGGATACTCTGATTGACTCAACATGTTCCACTGCAGTTATCGCTGCCGGTGCATTTGCCGGATGACGAGACCTTTCAAAGCTACTACCCCGCAGCAGGGAATGATCAGCTGATCCAAACACTGCGGGCTTGTGCTGAAGGTCACGGACCTCAGGCTCTGTTTTTGTGGGGGCCAGAAAAGTCGGGGCGCACCCACCTTATTCATGCCGCTTGTGCCCATGCCAACGAACATGGGCGTAGTAGTTTCTATGTCCCTCTAGGCATTCATGCCAGTATTTCAACCGCATTACTGGAAGGATTGGAAATGCTGCATCTGGTATGCATCGATGACGTCGATGCGATTGCCGGACACCCGTTGTGGGAAGAGGCGCTATTTGATCTTTATAATCGTGTGGCGGAACGCTCAGACTGTGCTCTGGTGGTGAGTGGTCGTCACGCGCCCGCTGAATGTGGTTTCGTACTGCCAGATCTGGTTTCCCGAATGCAATGGGGGCTGAATTATCAGCTGCATCCTATGGCGGATGATGAAAAACTGGCGGCGTTGCAACGTCGTGCGGCGATGCGCGGACTGCAGTTGCCAGAGGATGTGGGCAAATTTTTATTAAACCGATTGGCGCGCGATCTTCGGACATTATTTGATGTGCTGGATAAGTTAGATAAAGCCTCTATGGTTCATCAACGTAAGCTCACCATTCCGTTTATTAAAGAGATCCTCAGACTTTAGAAAAGGGCCGCAATTAATGCGGCCCTTTTGCGTTATTGCAGAGCTTGTGGATGGCGGTCACCGCTGAGTTGTAGTGGATGTGCTGTTTCATCTAAAGACTGGATCATTTGCGGCGCATTTTTGCTATTACTGCTATCACTCAGCACCAGGTTCGACAACCAGCTTTCACCCGCGCGCATGCTCACCGGTGTTGGTAGCGATGCGGCGATAGCGCTTCCATCTAATTCAGGCATCAAATAGTTGATGATCATAGCTGCTCGCGGTTGGATATCCGCGTCGGCAACACGCCCACGTTCACCCCAATCCACCGTAACGGTGCTGGCGCTGATCACTGCGGGTTTATCTGTGATCGCGACATCACGTTGAATGCCGAGTCGGTAACTCATCATGGTTTCCTCAAACAGCATGGCGGCATCTTCGCGAGAGGTGCTGTAGTTATAAAAATCGTTGGCGCGATCTGGACTGAAAAATCCTGAGACATCGCCCGGGACGTAGGCTTTTTCGGTCGCAGTGGCGGTATCACCCAAGAAACGTACGCCAGCGAGTGACATCATTTCAGCTGATTGCAAAGGGTAGAGCACTGCTAATTGATCAGAACCCAACGCTTGGTTGTTTGACCGTTTTGAGTAATCATCCAACAATGTTGGTCCTGTCAGACTGCTATGAATACTGCGGGGGAAGTAATCGTTGGCATGTGCTAATTCATGGTAAAGCAATGATGCTAAATCAGGTTCCAGTTCCGCTAAAGTTCTGGACTGTCGCAACGCTCTGTCACGATAAATTGAGGCATAGTCATTATCTTTGACATAACGCCAGGGCACTAAAAATTGTAGATCTTCCCCATAGGCCGAACGGTAATCCGGTGCTTCGTTTATCGTGTCACGTTGGACGGCTGTTAACCATAGGTCTTCCGGATCTAAGTAAATTGCGCCAGTCACCACCCAATAAAATGAAGGTCTTACATCATAGCTAATGACAATCGCGGTGACTGATTGCAACAGCTTAGCAAAATCACTTTGGCTATCTAAGGTATTCAAAAACGCCTCAAAATTTTCACCCATCCAATCATGAGACACCAACACTCTATTCATAATGGCTTCTTTGTCGGCGTCATTTTCCGTGGTTTCCTGACCAATGAGCGGTAGTGTAGTTAAGCTGCAACTGTCGCCTAATTGATTGGAATACACACAATTTTGTAAAACTTCGCGCCACGGAGAATTTTCTCGATATAGATGAGTTCGAGCCACTGGGGTGGTGAAATAAGTGGACGTGATACTCGCTTCATTGGTGACTAACAGACTGACATCATCCGCCATCTCAACCCCATTGATACTGCCGGTCGCTCGCACTATGAGTAGCGTATCAGTAACTGTTTGCGGTGCTGTAAATAACGGGACTTCGGTGTTGTCTAAATTCATTTCCACATCGGGGCCATAGGCAATGCACCATGCAATATTTTGCGGTACGCCGCCATTTTCCCTGTCTAAACGTAAACTTACATCCCCACCTTCGACCACCTGGTGATCAAGTCTCACGTTTAACCCTTCACCATCTGTTACATTGAGTAATATGTCTTCAACGTAAGTTACGCCTTTGCCACTCACTGTGAGTTGAAAACGATAGTCGCCACTGGCTGTAGCCACGAACGGTAATACCGGACTATCTGCGATAACAAGGGTAAGTGACGGGCCAGAAAGTTGTTGCCAATGAAATTGGTAGCCAGAACTTTGACTATTGTTGAGGGTGGCGACGATGCTGCTTTGCTGTTGCGTCAGATATTGTGACTGCAGGTAAAAGGTGAGATGGTCGCCAATAATGGTTTGAGGAACACTTTGTGCCGTACAGCGGGCAAGCGTCTTTGATGGTGTCTGCGTCGGCGTATCCGTCCCTGAGCCAGAACCGCCACCACAACCTGCAAACATTAACACCGACAACAGAAAAACAATCCGTCGCATGGCAATTTCCTCTGCTAGCGCTTGTTAGCAATTATTTGCAAAAATGTAGTAAAAAATATAACACAGGCTGAGAGGAAGCCCAACGTGATGTGACGGATCTATTTGTCTTAGAAAGTAAAATGCCTGGGATTTATGCCAGGCATTTTAGTTATAGAATGCTCAATACTTGAATAGGCGGTCTGCCAATAATAGCTTTGCCGTTCGCAACAGCGATAGGTCGCTCTATAAGTTTTGGGGTTGCCACCAGCGCGGCGATTAATTCATCATCAGTTAATTTCGGATTATCCAACCCCAGTTCTTTGTATTCGGCTTCTTTGGTTCGCATCAGTTCTCTGGGAGATAACTGTAATTGCGCGAGGAGGGTTTTGATCGCGTTGGCATCAGGCGGTGTTTTCAAATACTCGATGATGTCGATATGGCAGCCGGTGTTTTGCA
Organism: Shewanella sp. A32; assembly: GCF_029167175.1. Lineage (NCBI taxonomy): Bacteria > Pseudomonadati > Pseudomonadota > Gammaproteobacteria > Alteromonadales > Shewanellaceae > Shewanella > Shewanella sp. A32. The sequence goes on along the minus strand of NZ_JARFTS010000029.1, from coordinate 16,994 downwards.
ATAATGTCAGTGCGTCGCGGCTTTTGGAGCAGCGAGGATTATGATATAGCGTTACGTTTGGCATCTTAACAATAACCTTTCAACAGGGGATTAGCGCGAGCATAACAAAAAATTACGGCTGCGTCAGACGCAGCCGCTGAGTTAACGAGTGACAGGCTATTGTTTAAGACTTTTCATCTGTTCTTCGGCATCGCGGAATTGCCGTAACTTGGCTTCAATTCTGGCAATTTGCAGCGGCTGTCCATCTGATTCACGATAGGCGAAATTCAGTTGATCAATCGCGCCGCTGAAATCGGCTCTTAATGCCATAACTTCTGCTTTTTCATAATATTGCATCGCCTTGTTACCGGTTTGTTCATAGGCTTCGTTCAACATCTGAAATGGCAATAAGTTCTCTTTGTCATCAAAAGTCATCTGTTCCAGTATGGGAATCGCTTTGGCCGCTTGCTTATCTTCCAGATAGGCATTGGCAAGGTTGGTATTAATCACCAGCGACGATGGACGCATTTGTCGCTGCGCCTCTAGCAATTTAATCGCTTGATCATACTTTTTCGCCTCAGTCAGCAGATCCGTTTTGGTATCCAGATAAAAAAGATTATCCGGATCTTGTTTTAACAGGGGATCGATAATGGCTTCTGCGCCTTTGTAATCTTTCATTCGAAACAACGCTAATGCTTTGCCATACAGCGCGGCTTCTTTAAACACGTAGTCTTTTTTCGCTAACTGTTCGTTAAACAAGGATAAGACAGCGGTATCAGTATAACTAGAGAACCTCACCTGTATTCTGGCTTTGGCGAGATGGAAGTTTAAGCTCGGTGCCACAGTGATATGCGGATATTGTGCTGCTCGATCTCTGGCTTCAGAGATACGTGATTCAGGCAACGGGTGTGTCAGCAACATCTGTGGTGGTTTGCTGGTATATCGGTATTTAGCCGCTAATTTGCTGAAAAATGTCGCCGCGGCATTGGGGTCAAACCCGGCCGCTACCATTGTTTGCATACCGAAGCGGTCAGCTTCCTGTTCATGCTGTCGAGTGTAGTTAATCTGTGATTGAGCGCTGAGAGCCTGTGTGCTTGCTAGTGCCGCCATACCAGCTTGTGGTGCAGCAATGGTCAGTAATATCGCGCCCAACATGCCTGCGAGTGTCACCGGTCCGGTTTTCTGTTGTGCTTCAATGGAACGAGCAAGGTGACGTTGTGTGACGTGCGAGATTTCATGCGCGAGTACCGACGCCATTTCGCTTTCGTTGTCAGCATATAAGAACAGCCCGGTATGCACGGCAACGTGCCCACCAAAGAATGCAAACGCGTTAATTTCATCGTTTTGCAACATGAAAAAGTAAAAGGGGGTTCGCACGTTATTCGCGTGGGCGACTAAGCGATTGCCGAGTTCCGTAATGTACTGGGCGAGTAGTGGATCATAGAGCACTGGCGCCTGCGCTCGGATGACACGCATATACGCATCACCATAAATCATCTCTTTATCAATACTTAGTGCATGACTAGCGGCGGTACCAAGGTCTGGCAGATCGTCGCTGCTAGCAAAACTGTGGGCGCAAACCCCCAGACTTGCTGCTGCAACAGAAGTCAATATTAAGCGTTTGAAACATGAAAACATCAATGTACTCAAGCTTGAACCTTCAGAAATTTTGCCAGTAGGATATTGCTACTTGGCTTGTGGTTTGACTTGCAACTTAGGATAATAGGCCAACTTTATATTTAGCAAGCACATACAGCTAATTATCAGCATTGATGAAGTTAACTATTATGCGGTTATCCGGTTGCGATTATCATACTGCAATCTGACAGTCCCGGTTGATAGTATGTTCCCGCAAAGTTCTGTAAATTGGTTAATCCGAACCGATATAGTGGTGGAACTTCACCCCAATTCACGCCAAAGCGTTTTTTCAAACAGGAAGCTCGTTAATGTTCGACTATCTGAGTCGTTGGTACCGCGCCCGTTTTAGTGATCCACAGGCTTTAACCTTATTGTTTATCCTGTTAGGGATAGCGTTGATTTTGTATTTTGCCGGCGGCTTGTTAATGCCGTTATTGGTTGCACTAGTGTTGGCCTTTTTACTGGAATGGCCAGTGGCACAAATGGCGCGTATTGGTATCAATCGCACTACCGCAGCCTCGCTGGTATTGGTGTTATTTGTTGGGGTTATGATCCTGATTTCATTTGGCCTTATTCCGAGCATTTGGCGTCAGGGGGCCGCGTTGATAGCAGAGTTGCCCACGATGTTAGATAAAGGCGTGACTATGCTGCAACGATTGGCACAGGAACATCCGCAATTTATCAGCGCTGACCAACTTAATTCGATGTTAGCTGAACTGAAAAAGTTACTGGATACCCAACATCTGCTGGGGATCGGCAAACAATTGCTTGGATATTCAGCCTCGTTGCTAATCTTGATGGTTTACGCGATCTTGGTGCCGTTGTTGGTATTTTTCTTTTTAAAAGATAAAGACCAGTTAATCAAAGGCAGTAAGCGCTTTTTTCCGAGCAATCGGGAGTTAGCACGTAAGGTCTGGTATGAAATGGAACAGCAGATCTTTAACTATATCCGTGGCAAGGTGATAGAAATTGTTATCGTAGGTGTTGCGACATACATCTTCTTTGCCTTGATGGGATTGAATTACGCTGCGTTACTCGGGGTAGCCACTGGGCTCTCCGTGTTAATTCCTTATGTGGGTGCCACTCTGGTTACCTTGCCAATTGTGTTGGTCGCTTTTTTCCAATGGGGCGTCAGTGCTGAATTTGGCTATTTGATGCTCGGCTATGGTGTTATCCAGGCGCTGGATGGCAACGTGCTGGTGCCTTTGTTGTTTTCAGATGCGGTAGATTTGCATCCTGTGGTGATTATTGCCGCCGTGATGATCTTCGGCGGCTTATGGGGCGTTTGGGGGGTGTTTTTTGCGATCCCATTAGCGTCATTAGTTAAGGCGGTTATTAACGTGTGGCCAAATTCTGGCGAACAAGCACTGCAGGCCGCTTTATCGAAAACGGCCGAATAGCGTCAGCACCAATAGAAAAGCCACCATTTCGGTGGCTTTTTAGTTGGCGAATGCTATTGGCCCTTCAGGTAGTTTAGTACAACTTCATGATGATCTTTGGTCTTGAAGTTATCGAATACCTTTTCCACGTTGCCATTTTGTGCAATCAGAAAACTGATACGGTGGAGGCCATCATAAACTTTCCCCATGAATTTCTTTTCGCCGCACACGCCAAAGGCGTCAGCAATCGCATGGTTTTCATCACTTAACAGATCAAAATTGAGTTGGTGCTTTTCCATGAACTTATGCAACTTGGCGACCGGGTCCGTACTGATCCCTAATATAGATACCCCGAGTTCCGCCAGCTCGCTCTTGGTATCACGCAGTCCACAGGCCTGTACGGTACAACCTGGTGTTAAGGCTTTCGGGTAGAAATAAACCAACACCTTCCCTTGTTGCAATTTATCCTGCAATGAAACATCGTCACCATACTGATTCTTCAGAGTAAACGAAGGCGCAACGGCACCTGCTTTCAACGTATTCATTTCCACGTATCCTTGTTATCTCAGATCAATCAATTTCTGGCACCGGTACGCCCTGCATTCTGCGGATAGTGCAGCTCAGGGACATTTCCGCTGCCAACTCGTAAATACTTTTTTCCAGTTTCTCTAGGTCAACTTTCTCTGGAACATTGATGGTGAACAGCAGATGCTGCTTTTGCTCACCATTTTCAGGTTCTTCAGCAAAGGATCTGACCATTGCCAGGTCTAAGGAGCGATCAGCTAAAAATTGCGTGATGTTACGCATGGTGCCGCGCTGATCCTGACCGTTAAACGTCACTTCCAGTCTGGAGATATAGCGTAATGGCACGTGCTTAGAGGTGCGCTTCATCACCATCAGCAATTCTAGTTCGACACATAATCCCGGGAGGGAAGTCTCCAACTTAGTGATTGCAGGCCAAGATCCCGCCATCATCATAATCATGGTGAATTCATTGCCAAACTGAGCCATGCGGCTGTCAACGATGTCACAATCACAGTCAGTAGCCAGACGTGCCAATTTGGCAACCAGTCCGGGACGATCCGTCCCCATGGCGGTGACGACCAGGTAATTGGTCATGAATTTTCCTCGTGTTTTCGGGGCGCTGGTTGCGCTAACACAGCGACGCAGGAGAGATTTTTATGCTTTGGCTAATGCTACCACAACTTATTCCAATTGTTAGCCCTACGCCCCTTGTGATCATTTCGCTGGCTCAGTACCATAGCGAATCCTGAATATTTGGGGAAATCTCATGATTAGCGGAAGCATCGTTGCCTTAATTACCCCTATGAGCCCAGACGGCTCTGTGGATTATGCCAGTTTAGAACGTTTGGTGGAGTTTCATGTCGACAATGGTACAGATGCCATTGTTTCGGTCGGCACCACAGGTGAGTCAGCGACCTTGCCCATGCAAGAGCACGTTGACGTTGTTGCCCAAACGATAAAATTTGCTGCCGGTCGTATCCCTGTGATCGGCGGTAACGGAGCCAATGCAACTGCAGAGGCGATTGAACTTACCCACGCGATGTCAAATCTTGACCTCGCCGCCATGCTCGGCGTGACGCCATATTACAACAAGCCGACCCAGCATGGATTAGTTGCGCATTACAAAGCAATTGCAGAATCAACCGATATTCCACAGATCCTGTATAACGTGCCAGGTCGTACGTCGGTTGATATGAAACCGGAAACCGTTGCTCGGTTGGTGGAAGTGCCCAACATCATTGCGGTAAAAGAAGCTACCGGTGATCTTTCTCGGGTGAAAAAATTGCGGGCACTTTGCGGCGATGATTTCTTGTTGTTTAGTGGTGATGATGCGACGGGCAGAGAGTTTTTGGAACTTGGTGGTAATGGCGTTATCTCCGTGGCTAATAACATTGTGCCAGCAGCCTTTAAAGCGATGTGTGACGCGGCTTTGCGTGGTGATGACGCCGCTGCGGTTGCGGCTGAAGCCGACATTAAAGATCTCTATAAAGCACTGTTTTGTGAAGCTAACCCAATCCCCGTAAAATGGGCTGCCCATCGTATGGGATTGATCAGTTATGGCACAATTCGTTTGCCTTTGACTGAACTTTCTGAGGAGTTTCATGGTCTGTTGCTTCAAGCAATGAAAAAAGCCCGCATAGAGGTCAAATAACTTAATGTTAAAATTGAAGGAAATTTCACTGGTTCTCGCTGCACTTACGGTAACAGCCTGTACCACACCGTTAACTCGTCGTCAGGCTGATGGCAATTTTGATTATATCAATGCCCAAAGCACCGGTCCTCTGAAAATCCCTGAAGGTTTATTAAGCCCCAAATTCAGCCAGGACTATGCTATTCCAGCCGTCGGGACGAAATCGAATAAGGCGTTGGTAGGTGATGCTCTGGATATCCGTCCACCGCTGCAGATTTTGCCGATGGCAGATGGCACGCATATCGAAGAAGGTGCTGATAACATTAAAGTTGTAGTGGAAACCATTGATAGCACCGTTGATCTTAAGAAAGAGATGTTTGCGGTTGTGGAAGGTTTCCTTAAAAGCAAAGACTACGCCATTGCCAAGGAAGATTACGATAACGGCGTCATCGATACTGACTGGATCGAACATGATGAAGTCATCGACAGCCCATGGATTGGTGCGGACAAAGTGTACAAAGTTCGTCAGCGTTACGAGTTCCTATTGGAAGTTAGGCCGCATGGTCGTACCGGTAATCTGGTTATCAACCTGTTGGATCATCAACAAAGTTACAATGGTGAAGATAGCCAGGTATTGCTGAACAACGAAGATAAAAAGCGTTATGCCATTGACATGCTGAATAGCACCATCGGTTACATGGCCAAAGAGCGTTCTCGTATCGTTCAGAATATGCGTGTAAAACAGAGCAAGGGTATCGACGTAACCTACGTTACAGCGGCATCGGACAAAGATGAGAGCTTCTGGCTCGCTGATGCACCATTGAAAAGCACATGGGACAGACTGGCGATAGTATTACCTGAAGTTGGTTTTGAAGTCATCGACATGGATTCAGCCAAAGGCTTGTACTATGTGAAATTCAATGACACATCTGGTTTCTGGAGTTCGCTGTTCAGCGATGACGAAATTAAGCTGAAGAATAAAGACAACTACCGTCTGTTGGTCAAGCAAGACGCCAAAGACAGTAATAAGACTGAAATCAGGATCCGTGACAACGAAGATCAACCACTGAGTAATGATAAAGTCGAAAGTGTTTATAAAGCTGTTTCCAATGTCATGAGCGAAGATCGCAAAGTACGTTAATTAACTCATTGATAAAAAAAGCGCCTAATTAGGCGCTTTTTTTATTGTTGTTGCATTTGTTTACACTTAACCCTGCCCATCGGACCACTGTCAGACTATCCTCAGTGAACCATCAGATTTGTCTATAATTGACTGAAATTAGATAAGATTGACAGTTAAATCGACATATATCCTTAATAAAAACATGGGGATGTTGAAATGGCGACCTAACAATTTTAAGTCAATTTTCATAATGCGCTTTCAACATTCAGCTCATTGGTCATCTGTTTAACGACAGCTGTAGTAACGCTGACAAAATCCATACCCGAGGAACTAATGAAAAAAAGCGTGTGGTTGGTTTTAGTGATGATAAGTGCCTTGGGGATCGGGTGGTTAGTTAACCAAAATGCCCCCAGTCCGGGTATAGCTGATAAGGCCGTGGTAGAGGTTGTAGTCTATCAAGCGGATATGCATTCGATTCAAGATGAAGTTGAAGCGCTGGGCACGGTTAAAGCGAACGAGTCAGTAGTCATCACCCCCAAAGTGAGTGATTTAATCACTAAAATTTACTTTAATGACGGCGACATCGTGACTGCAGGACAACTGCTGGTGCAACTCAATGATGCGCAACAACAAGCACAACTCAAACTCGCCCAGGTTCAATTAGCTGAAAATCGCCGTGAATTAAAACGGATACGTGGATTGGTGGAAAGCCGCACCATTGCCGCTTCTGAGCAGGACCGGCTGCAAACGCTGGTTGATAGTGCCATCGCGCAAGTGGAGGTGGCTAATTCTGCGGTGAATGATCGGCAGATTAGGGCCCCATTCTCAGGAAAACTGGGGCTGCGGGAAGTATCTGAAGGCGGCTTAGTCACGCCAGGAACGTTGATGACTACCCTTGATGATATTGCCACCATTAAATTGGATTTTCCGGTACCCGAACGATTTATCGCGCAATTGCAGCCAGGCAAAAAAGTGCAGGCAAGTGCCGTTGCCTACGACGACAAAGTGTACAGTGGTGAAGTCACGACCGTCGATAGCCGGATTAACCCCCAAACGCGTGCGGTCACTGTTAGAGCTGTGATGCCAAATCCGGATAATCAGCTGCTGCCCGGGATGTTGATGAAGGTAAAATTGATTAAGCAGCAGCGTGAAGGGTTATTGATCCCGGAATCAGCTATTGTACCCATTCAGGAAAGACATCAGGTCTATGTTGTTACCGCTGACAACAAAGCACAACAGCGAGATGTTACGCTTGGTTTGCGCAGCCGTGGGTGGGTCGAGATTACCGATGGTGTGCAACAAGGGGAATATGTCATTACACGCGGTTTGATGAAAGTACGAGATGGTCAATCCGTGATCCCCAAACCCGCTGAAAGCTTCAACTGATGAGAGGCACTAAACATGATCCTCTCTGATATTTCGGTAAAACGCCCGGTATTCGCCTCGGTTATCAGCTTGCTATTGATTGCCTTTGGTCTGGTTGCTTTTGAAAAACTGCCATTACGAGAATACCCAAACATCGATCCGCCCATCGTCTCGATTGAAACCAATTATCGCGGTGCAAGTGCTGCGGTGGTGGAAAGTCGTATTACCCAGTTGGTGGAAGACCGGATCAGCGGCATTGAAGGGATTCGCCACATCAGCTCCAGTAGCCGTGACGGCCGTTCATCGGTAGTGCTGGAGTTTGATATCGGTCGCGATATTGAAGCGGCCGCCAACGATGTTCGGGATCGCGTGTCGGGCCTGCTTAATAATTTGCCAGAAGAAGCCGATCCTCCAGAAGTGCAAAAAGCCAATGGTGGTGATGAAGTTATCATGTGGCTTAACTTGGTGTCCGATCAACTGTCGACTATCCAACTGACCGATTACGCGCGGCGTTATCTGACTGACCGTTTTTCAGTTATCGACGGCATTGCAATGATGCGTATTGGTGGCGGTAAAGTTTATGCGATGCGGATATGGCTGGATCGTCAAGCCTTGGCTGCGCGGCATCTTACGGTCGCAGATGTCGAAGCGGCGCTGCGTGCCGAGAACGTGGAGCTACCCGCAGGCTCAATCGAATCGCAGGAACGTCATTTTACCGTACGTCTAAAACGTGGCTTTATGACCGAAAAGGATTTTTCCAGATTAGTAGTAAAGCGCGGTGATGACGGTTATTTGGTGACGCTGGGGGATGTCGCGCGAGTGGAGCTTGGCTCCGAAGAAAATCGCATTATGTTTCGTGGTAACGGTGAGTCGATGATTGGCCTTGGGGTCTCTAAACAATCGACTGCCAATACCTTAGAGGTCGCTCGCGCAGTAAATCGTTTGGTGGATGAAATCAATCCGACGTTGCCTCAAGGCATGCAGATTAAGCGTTCTTACGATAGTTCGGTGTTTATTGAGGCCTCCATCAAAGAGGTTTATCAAACACTGTTCATTGCTGTTGCGCTGGTTGTGGTCGTGATCTACATCTTCCTCGGCAGCGTACGGGCAATGCTGATCCCCGCATTAGCAGTTCCAGTGTCATTACTGGCGACCTTCATCGTGCTTTATGCACTAGGCTACACCATCAATTTGCTTACTTTGCTGGCGTTAATTTTAGCGATTGGCATGGTGGTAGACGATGCCATCGTTATGCTTGAAAACGTTCATCGTCGTATCGAGTCCGGCGAACCGCCGCTGCGAGCCGCTTTTCTCGGTGCTCGGGAAGTGGCGTTTGCGGTGATAGCAACCACCGCTGTGCTGGTAGCAGTATTTATGCCGATCAGTTTCTTAGAAGGGGATCTGGGCAAACTGTTTAAAGAGTTTGCGGTCACCATGAGTGCTGCGGTTATATTTTCGTCAGTGGTGGCATTAACACTCAGTCCTATGATGTGTTCCAAAGTGCTAAAACCTTCGTCGCAGGATACGGCATTAATGCGGTTGGTTGACAACGGCATGACCAAACTCGGTGCTTTTTATCAGGTAAGTCTTGAACGCGCGATGGCTCGACCCATTGCGACCAGCACATTGGTCATCCTTGCGTTTGCAGTGAGTGGCTTTTTGTTTAAACAGGTACCGCAAGAGTTCGCCCCTCAGGAAGATCGCGGCTCATTATTTCTGATGGTGAATGGCCCTCAAGGGGCCAGCTATGAATACATTGCGGGTTATATGGATGAAGTCGAGAAACGATTGATGCCGCTGGTCGATAGCGGGGAAATTAAACGCTTATTAGTCAGGGCTCCAAGAGGTTGGGGCGGCGGCGCAAATTTCTCAAATGGTATGGCGGTTATTGTACTCAACGATTGGTCGGTACGACGGCCTGCGAAAGCGATTATTGCGGATATTAATAACCGGCTGAAGGACTTATCAGGTATTCGTGCATTTCCGGTGATGCGACAGGCATTTGGTCGGGGGGTAAATAAGCCGGTGCAATTTGTGCTGGGCGGCCCCACTTATGAAGAACTTGCACAATGGCGCGATATTCTGATGCAAAAAGCCGCAGAAAATCCTGGGCTGACAGGATTGGACTTTGACTATAAGGAAACCAAGCCACAACTTCGAGTGGTGATTGATAAAGACCGCGCAGCTGATCTGGGGGTGTCTAACGCCCAAATAGGTCGTACACTCGAATCCATGTTGGGGTCACGTCTGGTCACTACCTTTATGCGTGACGGCGAAGAATATGATGTGATTATTGAAGGGGAACGCAGTCATCAGAATACCCCGGCGGATTTACAGAATATCTACGTCCGCTCAGAACGCACAAATGAACTCCTTCCCTTATCTAATTTGGTGTCAGTACAAGAGTTTGCGGATGCCAGTGAGCTGAACCGCTACAACCGTATGCGGGCCATTACTATTGAAGGTAGTTTGGCGGAGGGGTATTCCCTGGGTGAAGCGCTGAATTACCTAAATGATTTGGTTCGCCAGAATCTTCCTGCCGAGGCGGTCATCAGTTACAAAGGACAATCGCTCGATTACCAGGAGTCTGGTAACTCAATGTATTTTGTGTTCTTACTGGCGTTAGGGGTGGTGTTTTTAGTGCTGGCAGCACAATTTGAAAGTTATATTCATCCGTTAGTCATTATGCTAACGGTCCCGCTCGCGATGTCGGGTGCATTAATCGGACTTTGGCTGACTGGACAAAGTCTGAACATCTACAGTCAGATTGGCATTATTATGCTGGTGGGGTTGGCGGCCAAGAACGGTATTTTGATTGTGGAATTTGCCAATCAGTTGCGTGACCGCGGTATTGCCTTTCATGACGCGATCATTCAAGCGTCGCGGCAAAGACTGCGGCCGATTCTGATGACTGGGATCACTACGGCGGCGGGGGCAGTACCGTTGGTGATGGCATCCGGTGCCGGTGCTGAAACCCGCTTTGTGATTGGTGTCGTAGTACTTTTTGGTATTTTGTTGGCGACGCTCTTTACCTTGTTAGTGATCCCCGTAGCGTATTCGTTACTTGCACGCCATTCAGGTTCACCATTAGCGGTTAGCCGGAAGCTAGAACAGCAATTAAATGAATGACATTGATGCAAAAAGGCCTGCAATATCGCAGGCCTTTTTTTGTCGTTGATTGAACCGTTATTTGGCGTTCATCAGTGCCACGGCATTATCTAGCATCCGATTACTAAAACCCCATTCGTTATCGTACCAGGACATCACTTTCACTAGGCGGCCCTTAACACGTGTTTGCGTGGCATCAAAATTAGAAGAGTAGGGGTTATGATTAAAATCGATAGAAACGAGTGGTTCAGTATTGATTGCCAGCACTTCACTCATCGGTGCCTGTTGTGCTGCTTTGGCAACAATGTCATTCACTTCTTCAATACTGGTATCTCGAGAAGCAATAAACGACAGGTCCACTAGCGATACATTGACGGTGGGAACCCTGACGGCCAAGCCATCAAATTTACCCTGCAGTTCTGGCACTACCAGCCCAACTGCTGCCGCTGCTCCGGTTTTGGTGGGGATCATTGACAAGGCTGCTGCGCGAGCGCGTCGTAAATCCTTATGGTATACATCTGACAGGCGCTGATCATTGGTGTAGGAATGAATTGTTGTCATCAACCCTGATTCAATCCCCAATGCATCGTTGAGTGGTTTTGCGATGGGGGCAAGACAGTTAGTGGTGCATGAAGCGTTGGAAATCACGGTCATATCAGCAGTCAAAATTTGATTGTTAACACCGTAAACTACAGTCGCATCCACGTTTTTTGCCGGGGCGGAAATGATCACCTTTTTCGCACCTGCATCAATATGAGGCTGAGCACTTTCTTTAGAGGTGAAAATTCCGGTACATTCGAATACCACATCAATATTGAGTGCTGCCCATGGCAGATTGGCGGGATCACGTTCTGAATAGGTCAGAATTTTATCGCCGTTGACATATATGGCTTCGTCGTCATGTTCAACGGTGGCATTAAACCGGCCATGTACCGAATCATATTTCGTCAGGTGCGCGTTAATACTTGAGTCACCCAGATCATTAATTGCAACAATCTCAATGGGATAGTGCTTTTCATTCTCATATAACGCGCGCAGTACATTGCGTCCGATACGGCCATAGCCGTTAATTGCGATGCGGATAGTCATAAATCATCCCTCAGACCATTAATATCATTTAGTAATAAAATTACAAAACTGCACAATTCAGTCAAGGGAAAAGCGTGTTTTTGGCAGTATTTGTGGGTAAATTCAGCAAAAATTAATCTCATCTACCATTTGATGAAAATAAATTATGTAGGAATAACTAACTGGCAGGGGATTTGCGTAATAGTTGATAATCGCCAAGATGTCACGACTGTTATTGCTGTTCCGATTTCTGATCACTCGTCGTCGATATGGCGGCGGGTTTTGCTGCTTGTCGCAAGCGTTCCGGCCAGTGACTATCGGCGTATGTGCCGCTGCTGAGTGTATTGGCTAAGGCTTTAGCATCTTCATTAAGTTTGGCCAATTGTCGTTTGTCACCTACCAGCGCATTTAACTGGGTTTCATTGACAGGATTATCACTGAGAAGCAGATTGGTTTTTGACATTAAGTAACTTTGTTGCGGTAAGCCTAACTGCAGATAAGCTTGTGCTGCACCCAACAGCCAGTCGCTGTCAAACTCTTCTTTTGATACTCGGCGCATGGCATCGAGGTATAGCGATAATGCTTTCTGCGAATCTCGTTTCAGGTAATAACCACCCAACGCCGCCAGTATTTCGGGTCTGGTCACTTGCTGCTCGGCTTCTTGTTGCAGCAGAATGTCCAGTGCTGATTCATCCCCAAGCCGACTCCAGCGATAAAATACCAGTATCGGCTCCTGACGATTTTTGATTTGATCTTCAAGTTTGCTCAATGCTTGAGAACTCAGACCATATGCACGCGCGCGATCATTGCTGCGCTCCTGATGCTCGATGTGTTTGACACCTGAGCCCAACCAGACACAGCGATTGTATTTTTCAGTCGCGATCAGTAGCCGATATAACTGCTCACCAGTCGGGGACTGTGCCTCTTTGACCTCCAGTCGGTCAAAAACAAGTTCAGAACGTTGCGAGCGACACCAGCCATCTTTATGCAAATCCATACAAATTTCAGGATTATTCTTACAGATTTTGGCTGTTGTAGTGAGCCTGTCACAGCCACAAAGCAGCATTATTGTAGAAAATGATGTAATTAATACAAAATTTCTTCCTGAAAGCATCTTTTCACCCTGAAAAATATAATAAAACTACACGCTTGCCAAAAATTCGAAGCTGGCCTGTTAAACAAGATTTCTTTAAAATAGCGCCGACCAAAAAACGCTGGCATAGGTGTCATCGTTCCGATTATTGGTCGTTTTTATTTGTTACTCAATCATTTCCTGTCATTTTTGGAGATTGGGACCTAAAGGAACTGTAAATGAGCGCTGATAAGTACCTGCAAAGTTGGCAAGAACGATTTGAACTGGCTGAAGCTATGCAGCCGATGCTGGGTAAATTGTACCGTAATCAGGGCGTTGAAGTGGTGGTTTATGGCAAACCGTTACTGAACGCTTCCACAATCGATATTATCAAAGCCCATCGTCTGGTAAGACGCCATGTTGGTGAAAAACTGCGGTTGCGCGAAAGTTTTCCATTCCTGGAAGCGCTCAGCAAGTTGCCCGTCAGACAGTGTAAAGTGGATATCGGTAAGCTGGCCGTAAAATATTGGGCTGACCATACTGGTACTGAAGCGATTGAAAGTTACATGAAAGAAGAACTGGCAGAAGCGATTGCCTGTCAGGATGAAGTAGAACCACGTAACGTAGTGCTTTATGGTTTTGGCCGAATTGGTCGCTTATTAGCTCGTTTACTGATTGAGCGTACTGGCCGCAGCAACAAATTACGTCTGCGCGCAATCGTTCTTCGTGGTGGCCGTGCTGGCGATTTGGAAAAACGTGCTAGTCTGCTGCGTCGCGATTCCGTTCACGGTCCATTTAATGGCTCAGTAGAAGTGGATGAAGAAAATAACGCCATTATCGCGAACGGCACATTCATCCAAGTGATTTATGCTAATTCACCCGATGAAGTGGATTACACTAAATATGGCATCGAAGATGCGCTGGTGGTTGATAATACCGGTATCTGGAAAGATGAAGCCGGGTTGGGACAACATCTGAAATGCCCAGGTGCCAGCAAAGTATTGCTGACTGCACCAGCTAAAGGTGCCATCAAGAACGTTGTTTATGGTGTCAACGACAACGACATCCTGCCAGAAGATATCATTGTATCTGCTGCCAGCTGTACCACTAACGCCATTACTCCAGTATTGAAAGCTGTCAACGACAAATACCACATTGTGAATGGTCACGTTGAAACTATTCACTCCTACACGAATGACCAAAACCTGATCGACAATTACCACAAAGCCGATCGTCGCGGTCGCAGCGCTCCGCTGAACATGGTAATTACTGAAACTGGTGCCGCCAAAGCTGTTGCGAAAGCATTGCCTGTATTAGCCGGTAAACTCACTGGTAACGCCATTCGTGTTCCAACACCAAACGTATCATTGGCGATCCTGAGTCTGAATCTGGAAACAGAAACGAGCAAAGAAGATATCAACGAATACCTGAGAGGTATCGCACTGCAATCTGAATTGCAAAATCAGGTAGACTTCACTGAGTCACACGAAATTGTGTCCAGCGACTTAGTCGGGTCTCGTTATGCCGGGGTTGTCGATTCTCAGGCCACCATTGCCGAAGGCAATCGTGCAATTCTGTACGTTTGGTACGATAACGAATTTGGTTACAGCTGCCAGGTGGTTGGCGTAATGCGCAAGATGCTTGGTTTAGAGTTTGTTAGTTTGCCAAAAATTGAAAAATAAGCTTTAAAAGTAAGACATGAATACCGTGGACAAGGACGTCCACTGGTTACTGAATGCACGGGAAAATCAATCAATTGGCCAAATAGCCAGCATACGATTCAGCATTGCAATAAAATGCCAAAATGCAGATTGACTCCCTAGGTTAAATCGGTAGAATGCCAAACCGCAGTCAGGACAAAAGCTCTGAATGCAGAAGGAATGCGACATTAGCTCAGTTGGTAGAGCGATACCTTGCCAAGGTATAGGTCACCGGTTCGAACCCGGTATGTCGCTCCAAAAAAGGCGCGATGGCAGAGTGGTCATGCAGCGGATTGCAAATCCGTGGACCTCGGTTCGACTCCGGGTCGCGCCTCCATTTATCGATGAGCCCGAGTGGTGGAATCGGTAGACACAAGGGATTTAAAATCCCTCGCTGGTTACAGCGTGCCGGTTCAAGTCCGGCCTCGGGTACCACCTACTTATCGATAATAATTAAGAGGTTAGCTTAAATAGCTTACCTCTTTTTTTATGCCTTAATTTCTCAAAACGCTCATTTCCTAACATTTTCCTAAGATGATTTCCTAACATCATGCATTTTTTAAACGGCAAATCACGAACCTCAGAGATAGGGATTGAGCTGAAGCAGTGGAACGCGTGGAGTGTTTACTTCTTGTCTTTAAATCGGGCAAGTAGCTTTTTAGACTGTTTTAGTTCTTCGATGCGCGCTGCAAGAGTCGCTTTATAGTTTTGAACTTTTAGTCGCATTGTGAAAAGAAAAATAAAAATGTATATCTCGCAGCCGAAGAAGAACCCGATACCGCTCATAGCTGCTTTTGTTTCTACACTTTTAATCACCACCAAGTATAGAGCGGTCGCTGTGATACAAGCAAAGATGAGTAACAATACCGCACTAGCGATTAAGTATTTTTGTATGTCCTTAACCAGATTAGACAGTCTACGGCGTTCTGGGGGGGTTATATAGCTAATCTCTTGAAGCTCAGTTAAGTCCTTAACCAACGGCCAAATTGCAGCTATAGGGAAAATAAAAAGCGAAACAAATACATAGGGAACTGGTCCTCCTGCTGGGATGACATCAGCGTAAGCTCGAAAGATTAAGGCACAAACAGTCCCTGCCACGAAGAGTGGTAGTAAAAATGCAAAGACGTTTCCTCTCTGTTTTCCCGCACTAGTCATCGCTGTGCAAAATATCCTGTATGTCTGATTCCACTTCTAGAGTTGTAACCTTTGATTTAAGCCAGGCTTTCATTTGATAGTACAAGTCAGACTCATCAACTTTCCCATCAAAAAAACCGACATTGATTTGGTGACTTAGTTTCAAGTCTTCCCCTTTGATCTCGCCACCCCCCTTAAGGTTAATTTTAACATCTTCCTTATCTAAATGGCGTAATGATGTTGATAATGTATCGATAACTCTTTGACCTGACTTAGTCGTTTTTCGGTTGTATTTGAACTCAATACTGACCTGTAAATTTGCATCATCGAGAGTTTCATCAAAATTGAAATTACCGATATAACCATTATCTTTGAGTAGCTCTAGAATCGAAGCGCCTAAGCCATAGGGGGTCCACCTAACACTCTTGGCCTCTTTTACATCGTGCTCATATTGTTCGAATTTTGGACTTTCTGATTGTTCGACAGATTCTTGCTTATAAATAATATCTGACCCTATGGACACGCTTTTAGCCGGCGACTTTTCAAGTTGTTTCATCGCTTTTGCTGTGGGCCTATCAGTTAAAATTATCGCTGAACTAATATTCTGTTCCGTTAGCGTGTTTAGGTACCACTGTAAATGTCGTTCCAACTCCTTGGACTTTAGAGATTGTGAACCCATTACAACCATGTGATTACCCATCACCCCAAAGTAAGCCATGGACTCTAAAAACTCGGTTGATTTACTATCGTTACTACTGACTTTACTTCGTTTGATATCTTGTGCTGAGATTGGGTTTACTTCGAACATGTTGGCCTTTTCGTCTATCAAAATGGTCATTTGACTCTGGCCTTGTTCGTATTGGACAACCTGGCATAGCAGCATGTCATTGTCGTAATTTTGGTACCTATTTATGAACCGAAAAGACTTTCCATCTTCCGTTAATGACTCAATACGATTGCATGGGTAATCCCCCCTTAAATTAGCTGGCGTCAAAAGTAGAATTTTCTCGTACCATATGCGCAGGCGATTCTTTATGAAAACATCAAAATTCACCGACAGCCAAATCATGTCGATCCTTAAACAAGCTGAAGCCGGAGCGCCAGTTCCAGAACTGTGTCGCGAACATGGCATGAGCTCTGCGACGTTTTACAAATGGCGGGCTAAATTCGGAGGCATGGATGCATCACTCATGGCCCTGTAGTTGCCCCCACCAAAACGGACAGCTTAACTCGCCACTTTAAGAGCTCGATACTCTCTAGGTGACATCATTTT
>NZ_JARFTS010000028.1:0-46329 GCF_029167175.1 Shewanella sp. A32 | reverse complement strand
CCATAGACACTCCTTAAAGATAGGTCTAAGCCTATCGCTTAACTAATGAGTGTCCGTTTTAATTGGGGGCTATTACAGTCAAAGCTCTGTTATATTCCGCCCAATTGGTGATTTGGTGCTTGGATTTGCCCACTGCTATTTATTCCTGTCTGCTATGGTAATCCCCCGGTAATCATCCCATTTTTAATGGCATCTTAATTACAGGATGCTCGGGGCCATAGGCCTCGAGTGCACTTCACCGGCCAATTGGTTGGTGAGGAACGCAACTTAGTTTGTCACATGGTAGCCTTTAAGAAACAGATTGGGTTCGCCGAGCCTTTAGAAAAACGCCAACCAATGCCAAGGATGCGAAGATAGCTCCCGCATAGAAGGTGAAAGATGCACCCTGAAGATCCCACAATAGTCCTGCGGTACCACTGGCAATTAACATGGCAATACCACTGACCAGATTGAAAAAGCCGTAGGCGGTTCCTCTTAGATCCGCCGGTGCTGCGTTGGCAACCATTGTCGCAAGTAAGCCTTGGGTCATCCCCATGTGGAGCCCCCACAAAGACACCCCGATGGCAACGGTTAGCCAATGATCATTTGTCGCCAAAACCAAATCAGCAGCAACCAAGACTATCAAGCCCAAAGCCAGCAAAGTGCTGTGCTTCATTCGATCCGAGAGTTTGCCGAAAGGATAGGCTGATATTGCGTAGATCAGATTCATACCGACCATAACCAGTGGAACGTAGGCGATGGGGATCCCTCCTTGTTGAGCACGGAGTACCAGGAATGCTTCACTAAATCGAGCCAAGGTGAAGACAGCACCGATACCAACTACCCACCAGTAGGCTTTGCTCAATCGCTGGAGATTATCACGGTGGATCGGATTGGTACGTTTTTCACCAATGTGTTGTTCTGGTTCATTCACACCGAATAGCAATAGAAAAACGGCGACTACACCAGGGATGAGAGCGACCCAAAATACTGCACGATAGTCGTTTGCCCAGAGCAACATCAGGCCAACTGCCAGTAAAGGGCCCAAGAGCGCTCCAACCGTGTCGAGGGATTGGCGCAGACCGAACGCCGCGCCACGTATCTCCGGTGGCGTCAGATCGGCAACCAGTGCATCGCGAGGTGCCCCCCGGACCCCTTTACCCACGCGATCTAGTAAGCGCGCTGTGAAAACGATAGAGGACGACGTGGCGATGGCGAACAATGGTTTGGTTAGTACGCCCAGCGAGTAGCCGAAAACAGCCAGTGCCTTGCGTTTACCCAAATAATCACTTAGGGCCCCGGAAAATACTTTAACGATGAGGGCTGTAGATTCAGCAATGCCTTCTATCAATCCGACAACGAAGGTGCTTGTCCCCAATGTACCAACCAGAAACAAGGGCAGTAGACTGTGGATCATCTCGGACGAGATATCCATAAACATGCTTACCAAACCGAGAGCCCAAATGCTGACCGGGATACGCTTAAAAGATGTGTTTATATCCATATGAACTTTGTCATGTTGTAATGAAGTTATCGCCTAAAAATGGATAACAATACTGCAGAATACTGTTGTGTTATTTACTTTGCACAGAGTATGGATTGAGGAACTGACGACGCCAAAGTAGCCGTTTATCAATTTCAGTGAGTTCAGCCTCTTCACATACGTGATCCCAATTGTTTTCTATAGTTGTAATCTGGTGTTCAAATATATCTTTAGCTTCATCTTCTGACAGTAGGAAGTTATTGGCTGTATGTAAGCAAGTAGCCAATTGACTAAATCTGTTCTGACCCGAGATCAGCATTGCTTGAGTGGCCTCGCCGCCGCTACGCCCTTGAGGGCATATATCATACGCTGGCGTTAATGATAGCGACTTCCCATCCCAGAATGCTGCATGGTTTCGGGCGTGGTCATCAGTGTTTCCACTTAATATTGAGAATACGAGTCGTCCAAACATTTCACGCAACGTCGCTTTAGGAGCAACAAATCGCGAGCGGATTATTTCCGCGAGGGTTTCATAACTTGCATAACGCGCTTCCATATCGTTGAAACCAAATAGTGTTAGTGCTGAAACAATGGACTTTCTAGTCCAGCCATTCGGGGTTAGTTCGCGATCAAAACGCTCCACAAGCAGCACATCCTTTCCAGCCGCCTTCTCCAATCTCACAGGCGCGACTTTCAACCCCACCATCTGCGCTAAACGCATTGCGATATACTCAGCCTTTACGACGCTATACATGTCGCTAGAAGAAGAAAATTTTGCAATGAACTTCCGGTTATCTCCTTCAATCAATGCCTTGGGTCTTGCTCCTCCGATCGAACTACCATGGAAAAGTGCCTGATCGAGTTCAGGAGTTAATGGTTCCCCCTTTTCAACACGCTCCGCTGATTGCATCAACTCTTCCATGCTGGCATTTCTTGAAGATCTTGGAATGTAATCATGAGCTGATAGTTGGAAATCTAGTGCACCAATACGGTCAGACCCCGATTCCAAAAGATACGTCATTTCATTTAGCTGCCCAGGGTCTATGTCCTGACCTTTTGCCCCTAATTGCTTATTAATGATCACTCGTCGTCCCCACGCATCAGGTGCTCCATCACGTATACATCCAGGTATAGTGAGACCCTCTAACAAGGGGATTATCCCGGATTGTAATGGTAGTTCCGGCTCGTATATGGGGATTGCACCTTTCGTCCGTTCCAGATAACCCCGACCATAGTTAAAGTGTATTTCACTTCCATCAAGATTAATCTGTCCAGCAACAACGGGAGTCGTCGCTCCTGGTAACCAAATCCACACATATGACGACGTATAGTGGTTATCAGAAGTCATCATCTACACTCCTCACTACCTTTCTTGCGTTCATAGGCAATAGCGAAAGCTTTTCATCTATATATTTATTATGCATCGCTATTTGGCGCGGATTTGCGTCGAATAGGCTTACCCCAACAATTTTGGCCACTTCAAAAACAGTTCCAATCTCACATTTTGGATCAGCCTTTTCGATACGTGAAAGCGTTCCCCGTGAAATTCCAGCTCGTTCAGCCACCTCAACAGTGGTCATTTTCTTCTCTAAACGTGCGGCTCGGATGAGTTTCGCCAATAAGTCTATCGCTTCCTCAGTATACCGAGAATAAGTTCTTATGATGGATTTTGGCATAAATGCTCCATATATAGTGCATTATGTTTATTTGTGACCTATATACGATACATATTTTATAAATGCTGTAAAAAACATCAAGTTTAATTTGTACTATATATGGTTCAAGAGATGCCTTTGTGAACTATATAAGATACATATGTTGATAGGACTTAGAAAGGGGATAATGCGATTGGATAACAATACAGCAGAATACTGTTGTGTCATTTATCTTGCACTGAGTATGGATTAAAAAGAATTCTGTGCAGAACTGTATTGAATCGACTGCTAGATGCTATAGACAAAATGCGGAATGGAATGATACGAAAATAAGCAGACCCAGAGTAAATCACCATGGGTCTGTGTGATGGTAATGCTATGTATCTTAAAGCAATTTACAGTGGCTTAACGTTAATGGCGCAAGGACCTTTTTGGCCTTTACCCACTTCAAATTCAACCTTTTGACCATCATTAAGTGATTTATAACCATCCATTTTAATTTCTGAATGATGAACGAATAAGTCTTTGCTTCCATCATCTGGTGTAATAAAACCAAAGCCTTTATCTGCGTTGAACCACTTAACTTTACCTGTACTCATATTTTCAATCTTCATTTAGGTGACCAGTGAATGACGAATCTTGCTATCACCATTACAAGAGTTGTCTTAACTAAGAAATCACAATCTGCCCATGGCAGCGTGCTTTCATATAGAAATAGCTGTCAATAATCTACAATACTAGCAATAGATACCGCAACTAATCATTAGGTTAAATTGCTCAATTAGCAAGAAGACGACGCAATAAAAATTGTGATAATGGATTGGAATGTGGCACAAACGTGCTGTGGTGCAAATAACAAATCGTAGGCTGAATGTTCTTTGCCACTACATCCTGATGGCCGATTGTTCCAGGACAATTATCTTAAAGACGCTGGCTAGTTATGGCGCACAGCCATTAAGTTGATGCCGACATCAAGAATCATATGTGATTGAAATTATGATTATTCTTCAATGTTCAAATAATAGTTTTCAGTCGCTGTTATTTGAGCGTGCGAACCCTTAAGCCCGAAAATCTGGGTAAGCTTGTTGATCTTGCAAACCGAAGAAGCGAGTCATGAAGCGGCGCTGGGTTGTCAGCAGTTTTCCTGCACGTTCATTCATCATGCTGCAGGTTTGCGTTTTTAGACTTAATTCTTGTATTAACTCCCCCACTTTTTCGCGAGTGGGGGAGGGTAACTTTTCCAGGAGCATTTTTAACCCCGCGCGGTTGGCAGGTAAACCTAACTGCTGCAGAAACTGCTCCCGTTCGAGATTTGAACGACGTAAATCCTGTATCAGCCAAGTGATCTGGTTATTGAGAGAGGTCAGTTCTTCCGCTCGCCGATTACTTAGCAACTCGTACTGATTATCAAGATGACCAATAAGCTGATTTAGCTGGGCGACATCTTGTTTCATACTGTCGAAGAATGTCTTGAGATTGTTGATGCTCATAGCCGATGCATATCCATGATAGCGTTAATTAACGCGTCTTCATCTAGCGGCAATTCACCTTTTTCAATGGCACTGCGCATTGCCATTACTTTGTCCATATCGACTTCATTCTGCTCTGATAAGCTGGCATAAACATCTCCAGCAGAGCGGCTGAGGGTGCTTAACTGCGCAGTACACAAGTTGAGCTTGGTCATATCACTGTTCTTCTGCTGCTGACCTTTACCTGCGCTAGGGGTATCTGCTTTCAGGTTGTCCAGCGGGATAATGCCCTGATTGCTAATTTTCATACCGTTAATCTCCTGGGGGTCTATAAAAAGCAGGCGACCATTTTTGTTAAGAACTTAAATTATTTTGCAGCAAAGTCTATTTCAACGAGATCATTGTCTTCTGCTACTCCCTGCAGCACTTTACCAGAGCTATTGTTCTGTACTTTTAGCCGTTCACCCTTTCGAGCATCTTCGAGTGCAGTGCCTTTAGTAATGGCAGAAAAACCATCGATAGTAATGCGCATAGTCACCAGGTCTCCGCGACTGATGATATACGGATTTTCCAGTAAAAATGGCGATACCAAGGCTCCGCGGTTGAGTCGGCGTTTAGTCACTTTGCCTACAGCGTCATTAATATGAAACAGTGGCGTTCTGCTCAAGCTTCCCAACTCCTGGGTCTGTAATTTCAACTCTGATTTACCGAGTTGGATATCTCGATCGACAGATTTGGTCGTGACCACTACTTTGGCCCAGTACTTTACTTCGACAATGGCTCTACCGGTCCATTTGACAGGAGCAAGGCATTCTATCCGATAACTCAAACGCCCCAGCGGTGCCTGTGTGGGCTGCGGGCGTTCAAAATGCCATTTTTCACAGGCTTGTGTTTCTGTACTACCAGAAAAGTGCAGTTCAATTTGATGTTTTTGGCTATTGACGCCAAGCCGCCGGCTGTATTGCGTAAGTTCTTTTTCTACTTGTTGCTCCAGTTTGGTCGAAAGCGCGGAGGCTGCCTGTGCCGGTAATGACAATAACAGAGGAAAGAGTAGCCAGGATTGCTTCCGTAGCGGAAAAAACACTTCCTTCTGATGCTTAAATTTCTCAAATCTAAAATTTATCATATTGATATTTAAAGAATTTAATTTTTGGCACAAAGCTTGTTTTATAAAAGGCAAAATTCATACCTGAACAGGGTTCAACACGTGGGACCATTTGATAAAGCATTCGGTGTGCACCCCTACTCAATGCAACTGCGTTTAGAGCGGTCAGAAATTATTGCGGGCAACCTCGCCAATGTCGATACCCCTGGATTTAAAGCTCGGGATATTGATTACAACAGCGTGATGCAGAATGTGCAACAGCAGGTAGAGATGGCTTCAGGCGAAAAGGTGGATATGAACACAGAACATCCGCTGATGTATCGCATTCCTTACCAGCCGTCTGCTGATGGAAACAGTGTCGAGTTGAACGTTGAACAGGCAAATTTCGCCAAAAATACCATGGATTTTCAGACTAGTCTGACCTTCCTGAATATGAAGATTAACGGGCTATACAGCGCCATTAAAGGAAAATAGAAATGTCGTTCAACAATATCTATGACATCAGTGGTAGTGCGATGAACGCTCAGGTGATGCGTTTGGATACCATCGCCTCCAATTTGGCAAACGCGGATACTGCAGCATCCAGTGCTGATAGCGCTTACCATGCGCTTAAACCGGTGTTCTCAGCGCTGTATCAGGCGGGTAATGGTGATGATAACAGTAGTGTTGCTGCCAATGTTCGCATGTTAGGGGTTGTTTCCTCCAACCGACCGGTTGAACAGCGTTATGAACCTAACAATCCTTTGGCGAACCAAGACGGTTATGTTTTTTACTCCAATGTAAATTCCTTGGAGGAAATGGCCGATATGTTGTCTGCATCACGTAGCTACCAGACCTCTGCGGAGGTGATGGGGAAGGTGACCAGTATGCAGCAAAGCATCTTAAAACTAGGCCAGTGATAAGGAGCAGAAAATGAGTGTTAATAGCGTGAGTTCTGCTGTTTCGACTACCGGTACTAGCAATAATCCGATTATTGCCAGTAATGGTTCAGATCTTTCCAACATGTTTCTTAACTTGCTGGTAGCTCAAATAAGTCACCAAAATCCCCTAAATCCTCAGGACGGCACGCAGTTTGTCAGTCAGTTGGCTCAGTTTAGTAGTTTAGAGTCACTGCAAAGCATCAAACAGAATACTGCCGACACTCAGACATCGTTGAATACGCTACAGGTGCTGGATGCAACCAAATTGGTCGGCACTGAAGTCAATGTACAGACCGGTACCCAGGTACTTGAGCAACAGGGAAATATCAAAGGACAGGTGAATCTCTCTGCGGCTGCGGATTCAGTGACTGCTCAGCTCTATAACGCCGATGGTGAACTCATTGAGCAACAGCAGTTGCCCTATAGCGGGCAGGGGACCTTGAACTTCCAATTTGATGATCAAGATGCAGGTGCTTATACCGTCAAGGTTTATGCCCAGTCCAACGGACTGAGTACTAATTTGCAACCTTGGCTGAGTGGCCAAGTTGAGCGGGTGTCAGTAGGCAATTCTGTCGATGATATTTTATTGCAAGTGAATGGATTGGGTAATTTTAATTTGTCTGATATCAATCAGTTAGTCACTCAGAGTTAACTATTAAGGAAGCTAGTTATGTCAATGTTTCAAATAGGCCTGAGTGGCCTGCAAAGCACTCAGACCGCACTGGAAGTCACCAGTAACAATATCTCAAACTCATCAACTTCCGGTTTTAAAACGGGAAGTACTGAATTTGCTGCTGTGTATAACGGTGGCCAGCGCGGTGGCGTTAGAGTGGCAGACATAAAAGAAGATTTCACTACCAATGGTGATTTGGTCAGAACCGATAACGACCTGGATTTGGCGATTACTGGGAAGGGCTTTTTCATCCTGTCAGATAATGGTCGCGAAGCCTACACTCAGGCCGGGCAGTTTGGTTTGGACGATCAGCTCTATGTTACGAATGCCAGCGGTGCCAGGCTACAAGGCTATGGCGTTGATAATGCACCCGATCCAAACATTGTGCCGGGTATTCTCACAGATCTTAAAATCGAAGGATCTAATATTCCCGCGCAGGCCACGGATCTGTTAACTTTTTCTGGCAACTTTAGTTCGGCCAGTGATGTTATCCCTTATCCTGCGGCTCCGGACACGTTTGATCCTACCGATGGCTCTGCTTATAACTTCTCTCAGTCTACTGAAGTGTATGATTCTCTCGGTAACAGCCATGTATTGACCCAGTATTACAACCATACTGGTGCTAACCAATGGCAGACGATGTATTTTGCCGATGGTCAACCTTTATCTGCAGCGCAGCTTGGACTCCCTGGCAGTGCAGCTGTTAGCTCTCAAGATGTGACGGTGGATGGCACGACTGTAAGCGCTGGTGTGGTGACGATGACGTTTGATACCGATGGTCAGATGTTGCCAATCGACAGCAGCTTTGTCCCTGGTTCTATTGCCGATAGTAACGCCACTGACCCCTACAGCATGCGCCAAGTGCAATTGACCTTTAGCCCTCTAGACGCTAACGGAAACCCTAATGGTGCCGGAAATGTCAATCTGACTATCGACATGAAGCAAAGCACGCAATTCGGTAGTGGATTTGCCATGTATAACAACGATGCTAATGGCTATACCTCTGGCGAATTTAACGGTGTTACCGTGGATGATGATGGCAAGTTATATGCCACCTTCACCAATGGTGAGTCCAAACTTCAGGGCCAACTGGTGTTAGCGACTTTCGCTAACGTAAACGGCCTAGAACAAGGTGATAATACCGTATGGTATGACACTGCAGAATCAGGCAGTCCGCTTTATACCACTGCCGACAGCGGTACCGTTGGCCAGTTGCTCTCCGGACAGTATATGAACTCGAATGTCAACATCAGCGATCAATTGGTGGACCTTCTCTCTTTCCAACAAAACTATCAAGCCAATGCTAAAACGATCAGCACCGCTAGCGACATGATGCAAGTGCTATTTAATGCGGTCTAAAGGAGCTTAGCCTAGATGGAACGCTTGATATATACCGCAGTTTCTGGTGCGGAGCTGAATAACAAAGCCTTACAGGTTGTGGCAAACAACCTCGCCAATGTGAACACCGCTGGCTTCCGCGCAGATCTGGAGCAAGCTCAGTCAATGATGATCCGTGGTGATGGTTTTCGCACTCGTTACCAGGCACAGCTGACACCCGTGGTGACCAGTTTGGCTCAGGGGCCAATGATGGAAACTGGCCGCAAGTTGGATGTCGCACTGAGTAAATCTGGTTATTTGGCGGTTCTAGATGCCAACGGCAACGAAGCCTATACCCGAGCGGGTAACCTGCAGGTTGATGGCGATGGTGTTTTGCGCGTGAATGGGTTGCAGGTACTGGGTGATGGCGGCCCGATTCAATTGCCGCAATTTGGCGACATTGATATCAGCGCTGATGGCACGATTAATCTTACCCCGGTGGGGGGCGGCCTCATCGCTCAAGAAGCACAAATCAAGCTGGTGAGTGCCAATAGTAATCTGGTGAAAGGCAGCGATGGTTTGTTACGTGATAATAGTGGTCAGCCACTTAATCGCGATGATGCGGTGACCCTGGTGAGTGGCAAGCTGGAAGGATCTAACGTCAATGCGGTTGAGCAGATGGTAAAAACCATGAATATCAGCCGCCAGTTTGAGATGAACGTCAAAATGATGAAGGTTGCCGAACAGCTGGCCAGCTCTGGTGATCGATTGATTCGTGGCGAAGCATAAGCGATAGCAAAAGGAGCTTTACTACATGAACTCAGCACTGTGGGTCAGCAAAACAGGTCTTGAAGCACAAGATCTGCGCATGACCACCATTTCCAACAATCTGGCAAACGTCAGTACTGTCGGCTTTAAAAAAGACCGGGCGATGTTTCAGGATCTGTTTTATCAAGTACAACGTCAGCCAGGAACGCAAGCCGATGCATTAAATCAAATACCCTCCGGTTTGCAATTGGGGACCGGCGTTCGTGTGAATGGCACACAGAAGCAGTTTACCGAAGGCGCGTTTCAAACCACTGATAATCAGCTAGACGTAGCTATTGAAGGACAAGGATTTTTCCAGATAGAAAGTCCGGATGGCGAAACGCTATATACCCGCGATGGCCAATTTCAGCTGAATTCTGATTCCGTTCTGGTCAACAGCGATGGTCTGCCATTGGCACAAAACATTACTGTTCCTGCCAATACTACTAAAGTGACGATCGGCAAAGATGGCACGGTGACCGCGGTGGTTGCTGGGAACAATCAGCCTCAGGATCTCGGGCAGATCCTCACTGTGAATTTCGTCAATCCGGCCGGTCTTGAAGCGCTTGGCGGTAACCTTTACCGCGAGACAGCCGCTTCAGGTGGTGCGACTGAAGGGGTTCCAGGGCAAGATGCATTGGGACAATTGCAGCAGTTTACGGTTGAAGGTTCTAACGTCAGTGTCGTGGATGAAATGGTCGATATGATCGCGGTTCAGCGAGCCTACGAAATGAATGCAAAAGTCGTTTCAGCCGCTGATGAAATGCTGCGTTTCGTTAACCAAAGTATGTGATGTCTATGCGTTTTCTACTTCTGTTTATCACGTTAGTACTGAGTGCATGCAGTAGCGCGCCTTCCGGAGATGGCCACCAGACAAATGCGGCTAACAAGGATGACCTTGCGTCGGATAATGCACAATTGGTTAACCACCAGGAAGGTGGTTTATATAGCGACTACTACATGTTTACGCTGTTTGCAGACAAACGAGCTTACTCTGTCGGTGATATTTTAACGGTAGTGTTAGCAGAACGGACCCTATCCAGTAAAAGTGCTGATTCATCATTGGGTAAAGACAGTAGCTGGGATGTGGGGGTTCCTTTGGTTGGGACGCTCAATACTAACGACATGGCGGTGCAGACCAATTCTTCTACCAGTTTTTCGGGGCAGAGCAGCGCCAACCAGCAGAACTCTCTTAGTGGTTATATTTCGGTGAGAGTGACGGAAGTGCTGCCTAATGGTGCCTTGCGTATCAAAGGACGAAAACAGATCCGTCTGAATCAGGGGGATGAGTATCTGGAGCTGGCAGGCGTAGTACGCCCAGAAGATATTGATGTTACCAACCAAATATCATCACAGCGGATCGCCGAAGCCACTATCAGTTATGCGGGCAGCGGCACCCTGGCCGATGCATCTGAACCTGGTTGGTTGACAAAGCTGTTCACCCGTTATCTCAATCCGTTTTAAGGCAAAGAAGCGATGGCAAGAAAACTTCTGTTGGGTTTGCTACTGGCGGTGCTATCACCGTGGCTGTTTGCTTCCAGTCGGCCATTACTCGATCTGGTTGATGTACAGGGAGTCCGTGAGAATCAGTTAGTGGGTTATGGCTTGGTGGTGGGGCTAGCCGGTTCCGGTGATAAGTCACAAATCAAGTTTGCGGGGCAATCCCTGAATAATATGCTCAAGCAGTTTGGCGTGAAGATGGACGACACTAACCTGCCGCGTACGAAAAATATAGCAGCAGTCATTGTGCAAGCAACTTTGCCACCTGATAGCAGCCCCGGTCAGATGATTGATGTCACCGTCAATTCATTAGGTGATGCCAAGAGTCTGTTGGGCGGCAGCTTGGTGCTGACGCCGCTGCGAGGAATTGATGGCAAGGTTTACGCGCTCGCTCAAGGCAATTTGGTGGTCGGCGGCGTGAGTGCATCAGGTAATACGGGGTCATCGGTCACCGTAAACGTACCTACCGCTGGTGCAATTCCAAACGGTGCCACTGTTGAGCGTGCCGTTCTCGGTCGAAGTCGGGATGCCGGTGAAGTGGTATTGAATCTGAAAGATCCCAACTATAAAACGGCCCGCAATATCGTAAATGCTATTAACAAGCAATTTGGTCCGGGTGTTGCAGAAGCGGAGAACTGGGGCAAGCTGAAAGTAAGCGCCCCACGCGATCCCAACAACTTCAACACCTTTATGTCCATGCTGCAGGACATTCAAGTAGAACTGGGCAGTCAACGGCCTAAAGTGATTTTCAATAGTCGTACCGGCACAGTGGTCATTAACGATATGGTACGTGTCCGTAAGGCAGCAGTGACGCACGGCAGTCTTACCATTACCATCACCGAACAGCAGGGCGCCATCCAGCCTGCACCTTTCTCCAATGGCTCGACCGTTCCGGTCAACGCCAGCACTGTCAATGTTGATCAGCAGCGCCACAACATGATGGTGTTCCCTGAGGGAACCTCGCTGGAAACTATAGTCCAAGCAATTAATGCATTAGGGGCAACCCCGGCTGAGCTGATGTCCATTCTAATGGGACTGGATAAAGCCGGAGCTCTGGAAGCTGATTTGGTGGTGATTTAGAAGGAATAATGATGAGCAGTCCAATTTCACCGGTGCTTAATCAGTCGCTGGCAATTGACCCGACTCAGGTCAGTCAGATTTATGGAAACCTCTCTGAATCTGACAGTTTGCAGCAGGCATCCGAACAGTTCGAGGCAGTATTTCTGCAGCTGGTACTGAAAAACATGAATAGCGCGACTGAAGCCATCAGTGGTAGCGATGGCATGTTTGCTAGCCGAGAGCAGCGTATGTACCAAGATATCTACAATGCTCAAATCTCACAATCTCTCGCTGCCTCAGGCCAGATTGGTCTTGCGGAAAAGATGGTGGCTCAGATAGGGGGACACTTGCATTCCCTGGAAAATAAATTTAAGGAACCCGAAAAAATGGTCGCTTCTACATTAGAAGGAAGTGCATTTTCTCAGCCGTTGAACGCGAGCGGGATCAACTCGGGGAGTTAGTGAGATGTCATCAGGACTGCTGTCCAATGCTTTATCTGGACTGAATGCCGCAAATACTGCGTTATCTGTCAGTGGTAATAATGTTGCCAATTCGGCCACGGAAGGGTACAGCCGTCAGGCGATTCAATTGGCAACCGCTCCGGGGCATCTGAACGGCGTGGCCGTCAGTAATGTCGATCGCGTTGTTAATAGTTTCTATAACGATGATATTTGGCGCACTAGTTCTGATCTGGCTTTTTATAACGGCTTACAGAGTTATCTTGGTTACGCCGAAGAACTGATGGGAACTAGTTCTCTGAACTTTAACGATGCCATCAGTCAGGTAACCGGGGCACTAAACTCTGCGCTAGCGCAACCAGAATCTCGCGCCTATCGGCAAGAGGTCTTATCTAGTGCGGATGCTTTAGTTAACAAAATGTCACAGATCAACGGCGCCTTGGCTGATCAGCGCGGTAAACTCAGTAAAGAGATGACTCAGACGGCTTCCAGTATCAGCTACTCGCTACGTAAGCTGGCTGATTACAATGACCGTATTGCCCTGGCCGTTGCCAAAGGTGAACCGACCGCAGAGCTGGAAGATAACCGCGAATTGCTAGTGACTCAGTTGTCATCCTATATCGGTATTGCAACGACAAACCATGAGGATGGCACCTTAGATATTTCTACGGTGAATGGTGCACCTTTATTGATAGGTACCAAAGCAGCGGATTTAGCCGTAAATGGTACGGATGTATCACTGACCCTGGGCAAGCAAGTGTTTCGCCTGACTGACAATATCGGTGGCTCTATGGGGGGGCTCATCGCTGCTGATACTGAGGTATTACAGCCTACAGTTGCCAGCCTCAACAACATACTTAGTCAGTTGAGTGACAATGTGAACGGAGTACTGGCTCAGGGCTTTGATTTAAACGGCAATCCAGGAACTCCACTCTTCAGCTATGATGCCAACGACCCCCTGGGAACCTTCGCTGTTAGTGACAGTGTCACTATTGATTCGTTGGCCTTTATCGGTGGTAAAGACGATGGCAGTGGTAATTGGGTGGCTGCCGGTGGGATTGGCGATAATAGCAATATCGCTAATCTTATTGATGTTTTTGATAATCAGTCCGGTGATTATTCGCTGTTAATTGGACGCTTAGCCTCAAAGAGCAATGAAAATCAAAGTAGTGTAACAACGGCTCAATCGCTGAATGATAACGCTGTCCAGACTCGTGATAATCTCAGTGGCGTTAATCTGGATGAAGAGGCATCTAACATTCTGTATTACCAACAGATGTATCAGGCCAATGCCAAAGTGATCTCTACGGCCGATCAAACCTTCCAGACCCTGCTCGCGATGTTCTAAGGAATCACTATGAGAGTCAGTTCGCATCAATATCACCAGAATATCATCCGTTCCATTAATCAGGGCACAACCGACTACAACCGTTTATCGGTACAGCTGGCCACTAACCAACGTATTGCAAAGCCCTCCGATGATCCGCTTGGCTCGGTAATGTTGCTGACGCTGGATGGTGAGCTCAGTTCTATTAAACAGTATCAATCCAACATGAATGATGTGGAATACACCCTGGGACAGCAGGAAACTCAGCTCACGGGCGCGGTGAATATTCTGAACAGCATGCAGGAATTAACCACCACCGCTGCTGACGGCTCTATGGGCGAGACTGAAATTGCGGCTTTGGGCCAGCAGATGAATGTGCTGTTTCCGGCGATTGTTGACTTGCTGAATGCGAAAGATGGCGATGGCCGCTATTACTTCTCTGGCAGTCTGACGGATGTACAGCCATTCCAGCAGGATGCTGCGGGGCAATATCAGTATCTGGGGGACAGTAATATCCGCGAGGTTTCGGTATCTGCCGATTCCAATGTCAGCAGTAATGTGGTGGGCAGTGATATTGATCCTGGGGCTACATTTCTGAATCAGATGCAAACTTACCTGAATTTGCTGACGACTGATCCAGCCAATCCCAGTGTTGGCGATGAATCCCGAACCATGATGGATGGCATTAGCAGCTTCTTGCAGCGAGTGACTGATCAACTGACAAAAGTCGGAGCAATACGCGATTCACTGGAATCTATCAAGCAGGGTAATGATGATATTGCGGTGTATACCCAAGGGCTCAGAGATGATATCAGCCAGGTTGATTACGCCGAAACCTATGTGAAGATGAACGAATCAGTTGCCTCGTATGAATCGACCTTGAAGGTTTATAACCGGGTCAGCCAACTGTCTTTATTTTCGATGATCTGATAACCCATGTTAGTTACCAATACTTCAGCCACCAGCGATACCCAACGACTTCAGGAAAGTCGAGTAACTACGCCTGCAGTCAATGACACAACGCAACAGGCGCAGACAGATAATAAAGCTGCCAATGCGACAGCTGACAAGGGTACCCAGCATCAGGTGTTGTCGCGGTGGGTTGCATTAGCGACGGTGACCAAATCCATGGGCAACAATGAACAGTCTGTGCGAACCCTGAAGCAGTTGTCATTTCAATTGAAGGCGTTGAGTGCCAGAATTAATCAGCAAACGATTAATGGCAACGCTAATCAACAACAGATCGCCAGCGCCGTCAGTCAGATGAAAGCACAGCTGCAGCAAGGCGGCGTCAATGGTAAGTTGCGCAGCAACGACCCGTCGCAAGCGTCTGTGACCCGAGAATTGACTAATAAAGTTGACCTGTTGACCCCTAAGGCGCTGGATGAACAGGTCAGTATTGTCATGGGCCGCACTGGTAAAGCTGTCTCTTTTTCGTTACCGGCCTATGCCGATAAGTCGGCAAATCTTGCGACACTGCAACAAGCATTTGCCGGACAGGAGATTTCGGTGACGGTGTCTGATAGAGATTCGCTGCTGTTTACCACAGCGAAAGCCGCCTCTTCAGCATTAAAAGAACCCTGGCTGATGATGGGGAAGGGCGTGCGGATTGCCGCTGGCAATCCGGTGTCAGTCAGTCTCAGCGAAGAGCCTCATGCACTGGATAGCTTGCAGCAGCTAGCGCAAAGCCAGAATACCTCCAGTGAAGCGTACCAACAGCAGATAGCACAGCTACAAAAATCGATTCGTTCATCGTTGCAGAATATTGAATCCCAGCGACAACAAATCTTGCAACGGTTGCAACAAATCCAACGTTCGCCGGTCGGTGCAGAAGAATTGCAGGAACTGACCGAGCAAGTGCAGCAGATCCTCAATCAACCGGATCAAAATGCAGTGTCCATTCTGGTGTCTCAGGCCAATATCACCCGAAATCTGGTGTCGTTCAGTCTATCTTCCAGCCGTTAAGTTTTTGCAGAAGGCAGTTGTCAAGCAACCCTCTTCCTGTGAGACAACTTGTCTTCTGCGCCTCGGTCGTATTCCCAGCTGAGAAGTTTCTTTTGATCATGGTTTTTAAATGATTTTTTGATAAATAAAAAAATATCTAAAAATAAATTTTAGTTCTGCGGTAAGCGGGTCGCTTATCTCTAGAGAACATCGATTCTAAAGGAGAACAGTGATGTCATTATCTATTCAATCTAACGCAGCTTCCCTTTCCATCCAGAACCAGCTGAACCGCACCAACAGCGCCTTGAGTACTGCGCTGGAACGTCTGGGCAGTGGCTATCGTATCAATTCCGCTAAAGATGATGCCGCTGGTCTGCAGATCGCTAACCGTTTGAATGCTCAGGCTACTGGTCAGAAAGCCGCTATCTATAACGCCAATAATGCTCAGTCTATGATGCAGACTGCCGAAGGTGCGTTTGATGAAATGACCAATATTGCCAACCGTATGAAAGAACTGGCAACTCAGGGCGCTAACGGAACCAACAGCGCGTCAGAATACACTGCAATGGACGGCGAATACCAAGAATTAGCTGCGCAGATGGCAAGTATTATGGATAACACTTCTTATGGTGCTGGTACTGCACTATTGTCTGTTACCGGTAAATTTGGCGCGGGCGCTGTAACTTTCCAGGTGGGTGCTTCTACTGCTGAAGTGTTGAGCGTGAACGTTTCTACTGAAGTCGGTAATGTTAATACCGCTGTTGGTACAGTTGATGGCACAGGGGTCTATACTGCCGGAACTTTAGGTGCTTTGACAACACAGGCTACCTCGAGCACAGCAATCGGTAAAATCGATACGTTAATTGATAACATTGGTGCAGCTCGATCCAAATTGGGTGCCAGCATGAACCGTCTGGATCACACCGTCAACAACGTGACCAACATGAAACAGAACACTGAAGCTGCAGCCTCTAACCTGATGGATGCTGACTATGCTGCAGAAACCTCTGCTATGACTAAACAACAGTTGCTGATGAACTCAGGCATCTCTGTCCTGAGCGCTGCCAACAGCACCACTAGCATGATCGCTTCGCTGCTGCGTTAATTGCTATTCTAGGGCGGCACACGAGTTGAATCGTGCCGCCCTGATGTTTTTATTCAGGACGGAAAAATATGGCCACTTCTACCAGCTCAGCAACCAGTTTGGACCCAGCCTACTTGGCTCAGCAATATACCGCCATTGACCGGGCTGCTAAAGACACCCTGTTGCAGAATCAGTACAGCGGTTACAACACTTCGTTAAAAGCGTTTCAAACACTGCAATCATCATTGAGTGATTTTGTCAGTCAGTTAAGTAGCTTCAGTTCCGATGGCTTGTTGGCAAGTTCGGCTACCGTTTCTAGTAGCAGTACAATGGCCGTTTCGGTAACGGGGGCCGCGGCACCAGGTTCTTATCAGATATATGTCCAGCAGGTGGCGCAGGCCCATCAGTTAGCGATGAGCTTTGACCCCGCACAAGCGCTACCGACCGATGGCGATCTTGGCATTACCGTTGGTAGTAACGAGTTTGTGGTGGACTTGTCGACATTGCCTGCGTCAGCAACGCTGTCTGATGTTGCGTCAGCAATTAATAACAGTGCCGATAATACCGGGGTTAATGCAACTGTGATGCAAAGCGGTAGTGAAACCTTTTTGCTACTGACCAGCGATGAAACCGGTGCGGCTAATCAGATCTCTTTGAATTTTAATGCAGGCACCGATCCTAACGGGACTATTTTTGCTTCCGCGGTTTCCGGTGTACAGCAATTGACTGCGGCGCAAGATGCCATTGTGCAGGTGGGGTCCAGCTCTTCGATTACGCTCACCTCTGCGACTAACACCCTCGATAATGTGATTGATGGGGTTAAGATTGATCTGCTGCAGGCGCAGGCGAGCGGTGATACCCCAGTAAAAATTGACGTTGCCAAGGATACCCAGAAAACGCAGGCAAACCTGCAAGGTATCGTGGATAAATACAACGACTTGATGTCAAAACTGACCGATGACGGCATCAAAAATGACAGCATGTCCAAAAGCTTGCAAAGCCTGATGCGCAGCAGTTTTCAAGGGCTGTTTGACAGTAAGACCTTGTACTCTATCGGCCTGGAGTTTGACCGTAATGGTGAACTGACGATCGATAGCAATCGTCTTGATACGGCGTTGAATACCGATCCTCAGCAAGTTTCTGATATGCTCACCGGCACCAATGGCCTGGTCAGCAAACTGCAGACATCTCTGACTCCCTATTCAGACCGCTTCGGGTTTCTGACCACCAAAGTGAATAATTTGCAATCCAGTCTGGACGCCGTTTCCAAAAAGCAGACTGACTTTGATGCCAAAATGCAAATGGTGTATCAGCGTTACCTGAATCAGTTTACTCAGATGCAGGTCACCATTTCGCAGCTTGAATCCAGTATGTCTTCATTCTCAAGTTAATTTGCTATCCGGAGGTAATGATGTTGGATATGGGATTTGCGGCGTATCAGCAGACCGCAGTAGAAGGAAAAGCCGCCGGTGCCGATGTACATAAATTGGTGCTAATGCTGTTTGATGGCTTCCTCGATGAACTGGAACGCACTGTTGGACATATCAATGCCAAGAAATTTGATCGCAAAGCGCAAAGTGTAGAAAGACTGCTACGGATCCTCGGTGGCCTTGAGGCGTCTCTGGATCGCGAAAATGGCGGCGAGTTGGCGGAAAATATGGCTCGGCTTTATCAACACTGTGGCCAGTCTTTACTACAGGCGAGTTTTCGCAACGACATCAGCTATCTGGATTCGGTCAAGACCGTGATGACCAACCTGCAACA
Organism: Shewanella sp. A32; assembly: GCF_029167175.1. Lineage (NCBI taxonomy): Bacteria > Pseudomonadati > Pseudomonadota > Gammaproteobacteria > Alteromonadales > Shewanellaceae > Shewanella > Shewanella sp. A32. The sequence goes on along the minus strand of NZ_JARFTS010000028.1, from coordinate 27,785 downwards.
AGGATGGAAAGGGCTCGGTTCTTTGAACTGAGCCTTTCTGTCGTGATCAGCCACCATTACATGGTGGCATTTTTTTTGGCTGGATAGTTTCCTGGTATTTCCTGTGGCGGAAGGTATTTTTCCGCACGCTGTATTCGATTATCAAAAATACAATAAAAATCATAAAGATAAAGTTGGCCTGATATTTGTATAGTAGTGTAAAGGTTAAAATTGCCCAAGAAAACGGAGAGATTAAGTGCAGCGTGCAGAGGATGCCAGACAGTTGCGGCAACAGGTATCAATACTGTTGCAAGAGATGGAACTCGCAGTGGCTAATCGTCAATGGCAACGCATTCGTGTACTTGATAAACAGATGGTTCAGCTAATCAACGAGTGCAGTAAACCTGAATTTAAGGGAATGAAAGAGCAACTTCAGCCCGTTATTGCCAGTCAATATCGACAACTGTTGCACAAGATTGATGTGGCCAAGCGTGATTTGGAATCCAAGATGCAGCGGCATTTGTCGGATAAGGAAGGTCTTGAAGCATATCACGCCTCTATGGATAGTCGCTTATGGTGATGCCAGTGCCAATGATGTTGGTTGACAACAGCACGGTTTCTCCTAGTGTCAGCAAGAATCTGAATACCGTGTCAATGGCGGTTGACGATGCATCTGAGCAACCGAGTCAAAGTTTTGTGTTACCAGAGCTGACATACCCAACATCGGATGACCTGGACGCACAAGCTGAGCCATCGCAATTACCGGCGCTCCCCACTGACGGTGAGCCTTCCTGTATGCCCAACAGTATGGTTGGCAGTCTGCTGTTGCTACCGCAACAGCCACAGCCACAGCAACAGCCTGACGATGCTGATGACGGAGCGCTGTCTTCATCATCGTTATCGGCAGAAATCCTGCCCATGACACCGATAATATCCTCCGCCCCGGTGTTGATTCAGGCTCCGATTGAACAAACCGCTAATGCGACGCCTGGCGCAGTGGTTCAGGCCGATATGTCAGGCACCGGTGTCATCGATGTTAATTTGCCAAGCAGCGCGCAAGACAACGGTATGCCGTTAACTGCCGCCATGTGGCCGCAGAATCTCATCTCATTGCCCACTACTGCGCCATTATCTGACGCTTCATTAGCAAGCACAGGGTTGTCTGCCGTGTCCTCAACAGCGCCAGCGGCAGTTCAATATTTTTCAACGTCAAATAACGCCGCTGCAGCTTCCTCCACTTCGTTGCAACCGTCACCACTCGTAGCCGCGTTGGCTTCCGGCTTGACTGAACAGACCTTTAATTCCGCCGATGCCGTCCAAAGTGCGTCGGTGAAAAACAGTCAGGCGTTGTCTGTCGCGGGGCTGATGCAAATTGCGGTTAATGCGGCGGTAGCGACTGCGGGACAAACAAAGGGCATGACGGATGTGTTAGCCGCCAGCCAAAGCGCTAATCCTGTTATGTCCACGACATCGGTGAGCAATACGGTCGGGAACTTGCCCAACACTATGGTGCTTGAGACTCGGACGTCAGCAAGTTCAGCTATCGGACAGCAGTTGGTGAATCTGCTTAGCGATAAAGTTCAGCTGCAATATGAAAGCAAAACCCATAATGCGCAGATCCGCCTTGACCCTCCCAGACTCGGCAGCATTGATATTCGTATCAGTGTTGACGGTGATCGGACCGTTGTACACATCAACGCCAGCCATGCCGCTGTAAAAGACGCGGTGTCACAAACTACGGAACAATTGCGAGCCTCCCTAACCCATAAACTCGGTGGCGATGTGATAGTACAGACTGGTGATAACAACCGACAGCAGCAAGGACAACAAGCACCTCAGTTTGGCGAGCAGGAAGGTGTTCAGGCGAATCATCTTGAGATAGCAGACGATGAAGAACTGGTGATGCCAAAAGTAGATGGTTGGTTAAATAGGAAGGCTTAATTATATGTTTTTAGGAGCAAACAGATGAAGGCAGTGTTGGGAATTGTTCTCGCAGTCGTTCTGCTGGCATTAGGGATCGGGGCAGGCATCTATTACGGTAAAAGTGCTAAAGAAACATCGCAGACACATGCGGATAAAGCAGCAGAAATACCCAGTTCTATGCTGTTTTACCCCATGGCGCGATTTGTCGCTAGTGTCAGTGATGAGAACTATTCACGCTATCTGGTGTTGGAACTGAGCCTTTCTACTCGTAGTCAAGCTTTTTTAGCGCAACTCGATCATGAAGCGCCGGTATTGCGTAATGTCCTGGTGAAGTATTTTGCTAACTTTTCTCGCGATCAAGCAAAACAGACCTTTGATGATGTGAATTCACTCCAGCATTCGCTATTGCAGAAATTTAATGATGCGCTGAAGCAACAGGGCGTCGACAGTAAGCTGGAGCAGGTGTTGGTTACCAACGTCTACCTGCAATAAAGGCTCTCTATGTCAGCGCTGTGTGATTGGCAAAATGCAGGGGATTCGCTTGACTCTGCTCCGGTGCAACGAGAAGCGGAGGTATTGCAACATTATGCCTATCTGGTGCGGCGGGTTGTTGCACACATGCGTTCGCAAATCGGGGTAGTGGCTGATCGGGATGACTTACAGCAGATAGGCTTAATGGCGTTGCTAAAGGCGATACGACGCTACGGGAAAGAGCGTGACGAACAGTTTGAATCGTATGCATTCAAATATATTCGTGGGGCTATGTTAGATGAATTTCGACGATTAGATTGGCGTTCACGACAAGCCCGTCAGGATGCACATCGCTTCCGTGATGGTGTCAGAAAACTGCGCAATCAACTTGGGCGCGAACCCAAAGAGCGTGAGATATGTGCGGCGTTAAATATCTCCACGAAAGAGCTGATGGACTTCCATTATCTAGAGCAAGCAGAAGTGGTGGATAGTTTTGAGCAGCTGTTAGAACAACAGGGGCCGATGGCGGCCGATGACCGGGATATTCATCGTCTTGAGCTAAGACGGTTGTTAGCGCAGAGCATGCAGCACCTGCCAGCACGGAATAAGTTATTGCTGCAGTTGTATTACACCCATGAACTTAACATGAAAGAAATAGCTTTGACTCTGGGATTGACCGAGTCCCGCGTATGCCAATTGCATAGGCAGTCATTGCAATTGTTGACAGAAAAATTGACAAGCTAGAGCTAAGGGCGCAAGAGCTATGCAAAAATTTGTTGGATTAGTCATAGTATTAGGCACTGTGGTAGGAGGCTTCATTTTTGCCGGTGGCAATGTGGCATCATTGTGGCAACCTGCAGAAATGATCATTATTTTTGGTGCTGCTTTAGGTGCATTGGTTGTCGGAAACTCCAAGCACGTTCTAACGGAAATGCTGACTCAGTTAAAATATCAATTTAAGGCGCCCAAGGATCAAAGTAAGTTATATCAGGATCTGTTAATGCTAATGTATGCATTATTGGATCTGGCCAGAACTCGCGGCTTGAAAGATCTTGATGAACATGTTGAAAACCCTGAAACCAGTTCGATTTTTTTGGCCTATCCCTTAGTTAACGAATATCCCAATTTAGTGACGTTTATTTGTGACAACCTACGACTGTTCAGTATGGGGAAAATATCCTCCCATGATTTCGACAGCATGTTGTCGCAGGAGATCGATTACCTCGAAGAGCAAAAGCTCAAGCCTTCTCAGTCGCTGGCGGCAGTTGCTGAAGCTATGCCTGGATTTGGGATCTTGGCAGCTGTGGGGGGCATCATTATTACCATGCAGCATCTGGACGGCCCCATGGGGGATATCGGCTTACATGTCGCAGCGGCGTTAGTCGGTACCTTTATGGGGATTTTCGGCTGTTACTGTTTGATGGCACCATTGGCATCATCCATGGAACAATATGTCAAAAAGCGTATCGCTATTTTTGAGTGTGTCAGAGCGATGTTGGTAGCTCATGCCAAAGGACATGTTGCTATCGTGGCAACAGATGCCGGACGCAAACTCATCAATCAAGAAGTCAAACCTACCTTCAATATGATGGAAGAGTGGATTAACAATAGGGCTGCTTAGTTATGGACAATAATAATAACAGCCCGATAGTGGTCCGCCGCCAGCGACGTGGTGCCGAAAAACCGCATAGTGGCGCCTGGAAAGTGGCTTTCGCCGATTTTACGTTGGCGATGATGGCATTCTTCATGGTGATGTGGTTGATGCAGGTGTCGAGTAAACAGGAACGTTCTCAGCTTGCTCATTACATGCGTACGCATTCCGTGTTTGACGGCAGTCCGAACTTCTTTGATCCCCAAAATAGCCCCTATCCAGTGGATCTGGGGGGCTCACCCTCCATTATTGATAACGAAGCGCCGAATCGACTGCCGCCTGATAATCCCATTCCCGGTATGTCAGAATATTTGAGTGTGCCTAAAGGCAAGCTTGAGCCTGCGGCTGGTCAAGGAAAACATCTCAATTCGCTTATCGATGGCACCTTTGCCACTGCGGAAGAATTGAGCCTGCTATTACAGAACTTTCAGGATGTTGCTCAGCAAAAACAAGCACAGGCCAACATCTTGGTAGACGTGGTCCCTTCGGGGTTGCGAGTGATCATTAAAGATGATCGCCATCATCAGATGTTCCGTCGTGGCGACGTGGCCATGACGCCGTTTTTTGAAGACCTGTTATTCAGTCTCGGGGCCATATTTAAAAATGTACAAAATCAGGTAATTATCTCTGGTCACACGGATGTCACTTCCTATAACAGCAGTGTTTATAGCAACTGGGAGTTATCAGCAGCAAGAGCGCTGCAGGCTCGTCGCCTGTTGGAAGCTGGGGGGATGCCTTCAGAACGCGTGGAACAAGTAAACGCTTTCGCCTCAACCCGATTACTGAACAAAGAAAATCAAGCCAGCAGCGAGAACCGCAGAGTCGAGTTGCTGATCCTCACACCCAAAGCGGAAAAGCAGCTCAATGCACTGTTTTCATCGATGTCGCCAGCCACTAAAGCGGCTCCGGCCGTTGTTGATGCCGCCAACAAGGCTGAGGCCAACCAGCCGGTAACCAGAATAAGTGAAATGCAGCAATGACGCGAACAAGCAATGACCGTCTTTTCAGACGCCATGACCTGACAAAGGAGTTGACGCCAGCAGATGAGCAACATGATGGTATTGCTGTGCTTTTGTACTGGCCACTGGTGATCGAATGGTATGTCTGTAATGCCATTATGAAAGATGTTGGCTTGGGCGGTGCGGGATTGCTGGTGCCTCTGGAAAAGAAAATCCCCAGCAGATTGGTTGTCGAAATCGATGGCAGCGTCCGCATTAAAGGCCGTGTCGTCTATCGACGCGCCATAAGTGAAAGGCTGCAATTTATCGGCATCGACTGGCGTCGGGAAGCTGACAACAAACGTCGTCAGGTATTAAAGGTGGCAGGGATGTTGATGAAAGATAAAGTCAGATCGAAACGCACAAAGGCCGCAATGTCTGACGTGGAGGACAGAGAGCTTGATTAAGAAAAAGAAATCGCGCGGACTCATCAGGGGCGAAAATGCTGACGTGTTGCAAGTGTTTCCACTGACCCGCGACCAACGCTGTCAGCAAAGAGCGGTTAGCGCCTTTGGTGAGTCTAAAGCAGAGTTCAAAGAGGTATTACAGAAAGCATTGTCCCAGTTGATCAGTGGCCTGAGCTTTGAAGTGGAAATGGCATTGTGTCAGGGATGGGGCGTTGATTTTTTGTTCTCTGAAACTGACAAATTAATGATGGGTTGTGAGCTGCCTGCGGCAAATAATGCCAAAGCGTATATGACCATAGATCACCTGGCCATTAGACATCTGGCAGACCTGTGCCTGGGGGGCAAGATTAGTCGTCAGGCAGAATCCCCTAGAGAGCTCACAATAACAGAATTACGTATCGCTATTCGTACCTGTAATCGGTTAATGGGGAGCATTCAGGAGTTGGTTCGGGGCCATAAAAGTCTGCCTATGGCGGAACCGTTGAAACAGCCTCAGGCACTGAAGCCTTTTTCTTATCTCATTTTGAAAGTCCGGATATTGCTGGATGAGGATGTGATCAGCTGGTTTCTAAATCTGCCGGTGGAGCTGTTCCCTCTCGAAGCAGATCATTCGCCGGCTTTGACACCCTCAGAACTGCCACTGTTGCAAACCCAATGGCCCCAGTTTCCCGTAAAAGGTCGCGTTGTGATGGCGGAAAAAAAGGTAAATGTCAGACAGCTGCAGCAGCTATTGCAGGGCGAATTTATGCCGATATCTCTGCAAGATTCCGCCAGTTTCAGACTCGGGGGCAAGCAACTGTTTTCAGGAAAGGTGGCCCAAGAAGACGGCCAGTTGGCATTTCAGGTAACACAAACACAAGAGTGACAGATAATGACAGATAATTTGGATGCAGCATTAGCAGAACTGGATGCGCTGGATATCGATGAGTTGACGGAAAATGAGGTACCTCAAACTAAAAATATGGGGGCCGACATGACTTTCTTCCGCGACGTGCCGTTGACTATTACCCTTGAGGTTGCCAGCACCGAGCTGACGCTTGGTGAACTCAGTAAAGTCCGTGACGGCGATGTTCTGCCGTTAGATAAAGCGGCCGGCGAACCTTTGGATGTCATGGTTAACGGTGTCGCTTTTGCTAAGGCAGAAGTGGTGCTGGTGGATGGGGCTTACGGTATCCGTTTTTTACCACAGCAAGCGACTAATGAAACGGGTTCTGATGAGTAAATCTGTGATACGCAGCGTGCTGTTATTTGCGGGTTTGGCATTCTCGTTCGGCGCTGGTGCCCAGGATGTCACCTTGTTTTCGCTGCATAATACTGCTGATGGCCAGGATTATAACGTTAAGTTGCAGATCCTGTTGCTGATGTCGCTATTGACATTGTTGCCCGGTATTTTAATGGTCGCAACTTCTTTTACCCGCATCGTCATTGTGCTGGCAATCTTGCGACAAGCATTAGGGTTACAGCAAAGTCCTCCTAACCGTGTACTTATTGGTATCGCTTTGATGCTAACCATGCTGATCATGCGGCCTGTGTGGCAGGACATTTATCAAAACGCCTACAAGCCGCTGCAAAGTGAGCAAATCACTACCGAGCAGTCGTTGGCGCGTGCGGCCGTGCCACTACGTAAATTTATGCTGGCACAAACCCGTGAAAATGAAATGCAGCAGGTGCTGAGAATTGCGGGCGAACCCTCCGATCTGAAGCCAGAAGATGTGCCATTGGATGTGTTGGTCCCGGCGTTCCTGTTGAGCGAGCTGACAACTGCATTCCAGATTGGGTTTATGTTGTTTATTCCGTTTCTGATCATTGATTTGGTTGTGGCAAGTGTCCTGATGTCAATGGGGATGATGATGCTGTCGCCCCTCATTATCAGTTTACCTTTCAAGCTGATGGTTTTTGTTCTAGCGGATGGTTGGTCCATGGTCGCGGGCACACTGGCGGCAACTTTTGGAGCTAACTGGTGAGCCCTGAACTGGCGGTACAGCTTATTGGTGATGCAGTGATTACCATCATCAAGATGTTACTGGTACTGATTGTGCCGGGACTGGTTGTTGGTGTGGTGGTCGCGATTATTCAAACTGCAACTTCAGTGCAGGAGCAAACACTTACATTCTTGCCTCGTATGTTGGTTACGTTGCTGACGTTGATATTCGCAGGGCATTGGATGATTGAAAGTTTCACTGACTGGTTTGCACGTTTATCACAGCTCATTCCGGGTGTATTTGGATGACACCGCTCATCTCTGTTAGCGGTAGCGATATCTTGCATCTGTTAGGTACCCTCTGGTGGCCCTTTGTGCGTCTTTCTGCGTTTTTTTGGGCAATGCCGGTCATGGATAATCCAGCATTACCTGTGAGGACCAGGATTTTATTGGCATTTTTCTTGTCTTTCGCCCTTGCAGGACAGATACCCGCCGCGCCTGACGTTGATCCATTTTCGCTGGCCATGGTGGCGTTGGCGACGGAGCAAGTGCTGTTTGGATTGATGATGGGGCTGGTGATGCGGATGCTGTTTGAAGTGTTTACCCAGGCAGGTCTCATTTTGTCAATGCAGATGGGCTTGTCGATGGCGATTGTGATGGATCCCGGCTCCGGTAACCAGGTATCGCTGCTTGGTAATCTATTGTGGCTGATGATAGCGCTGTTGTTTTTCGCGCTGAACGGGCATCTGCTAGCGCTACAAATGTTGGTGGACAGCTTTAAGTTATGGCCGGTAGGGCACAGTTTATATCAGTTGAACTTTGCCTCTGTCATCAACATGTTTGGCTGGATTTTTACATCGGCAATCATAGTAGCGCTGCCGGCGGTGATCGCCATGTTACTAGTCAATATGACTTTCGGTATTGCCAGTCGCTCAGCGCCCTCGCTGAACCTGTTTACGTTCGGCTTTCCTGTGACGCTGCTGATGGGGTTCGTGGTGGTGTATCTGACTTTCGCTCAGGCGGGCAGCGTGTTCTCCGGCCTGTTGTTTGATGCTCTCGACGTCATGCGACGGCTAATGGGGTGATGTGTGGCCGATAACAATAGCTCCCAGGAACGTACCGAAAAACCCAGTGAACGACGCCTTAGAGAAGCCCGTAAAGAAGGTCAGATCGCCAGATCCCGTGAGTTGAATACCGCAGTATTAATGATGGTCGGTATTGCAGCATTTTTATGGTTCGCTGATGGCCTGATGCAGATGGTGCTGGTTGTGATGCGTCAAACGATGCAGTTGGACCAATCACTGTTGCACGATACCCGACAAATGGGGTTGGGATTGTCCGCGGCACTGATTGAGATGCTGAAAAATCTGGTGCCAATGTTAGTGGTAATTTTTGTTGCCATGTGGATCGCTGCATCTTTGCCGGGCGGGGTCATTTTTTCATGGAACCTGCTGGCATTTAAGGCGAGTAGACTGAGTCCGCTAAAAGGACTATCGCGGATTATGGGTAAGAGCAGTCTGCTGGAATTATTAAAGTCAGTCATCAAAATTGGGTTATTGATGGGCAGTATGACGGCATTTTTGATACAGCTGATCAACCGCTTGGTGACCATGCAAAGCGAGTCGTTGCGGATGTCGATTCATGAGGGATTCCAGTTGCTGTTTTTTACGCTGTTGTTAATGGCGACGTTATTACTTTTGGTCGCGGCGATTGATATTCCATTTCAATACAAAAGTGTTTTGGACAAGATCAAGATGACCCGCCAAGAGGTCAAAGAAGAGCGTAAGACCTCTGATGGTAACCCATTAATCAAGAGCCGTATTCGTCAGATTCAGTACCAGTTTGCGCGACGTCGCATTGAAGAACGAGTACCCAAAGCTGATGTGATAATTACTAACCCGACCCACTTTGCTGTTGCATTACGTTACTCAGAAAAGGATGCCAAAGCACCTTATGTCGTGGCTAAAGGGGTTGATGAAATGGCGCTGCGTATTCGTGCCATAGGAACGCAACATCAAAAGGAAATTCTAGAAATCCCGGCGTTAGCCCGGGCAATTTACTGGTCAACCCGGGTCGATCAGGAAGTGCCATCAGTACTGTATACCGCGGTAGCCTATGTGTTGACTTATGTTGTACAGCTGAAGGCATATAAGGCCGGGCGTGGCAGCAAGCCTGCGCCAATACCAGAACTGAAAATTCCCAAAAATTTAGCTAAAAATTAATACGTTGGAGAAGACAATTGAACTGGCGTAACTTCACCAGACCTTATACTGCAATTCCGATTTTGTTGCTGGCAATCCTGGCAATGGTGATCCTACCGTTGCCAGCCTGGGTGCTGGACACGCTGTTTACCTTCAATATCGTCCTGTCCATCATGGTGTTGTTGGTTGCCGTTTCGAGTCGTAAGCCGTTGGATTTTTCGGCATTCCCTACCATTTTGCTGGTGGCCACCCTGATGCGACTGACCTTGAACGTTGCGTCGACTCGTGTGGTTTTACTCCATGGGCATGAGGGCGCTGACGTTGCCGGACGGGTGATCCAGTCTTTTGGTGAAGTGGTTATCGGCGGCAACTATGTTGTCGGCATTGTGGTGTTTGCCATTCTGATGGTGATGAACTTTGTGGTGATCACCAAAGGTGGCGAACGTATTTCAGAGGTTGCTGCCCGCTTTACACTGGATGCGATGCCCGGTAAGCAGATGGCAATTGATGCTGATCTCAACTCTGGTCTGATTGGTCCTGAACAGGCCAAGAATCGCCGGGTAGAGGTTTCTCGTGAAGCCGATTTTTACGGCTCTATGGATGGGGCCTCCAAATATGTTCGCGGTGATGCAATTGCTGGATTAATCATTCTGGTAATCAACTTACTTGGTGGTGTCAGTATTGGGGTGTTCCAGCATGACTTGAGCATGGGCGAAGCTTTTCAGCGTTTTGCACTGCTCACCATCGGTGATGGTTTAGTTGCGCAGATCCCATCATTGTTACTGGCTGTCGCTTCCGCCATCATCGTCACCCGGATGAATGATGACGAGGATATGTCAGAGGCGGTAGGGGGACAGTTGTTGGCATCTCCGAAGGTTGTCGCAACTGCTGCCGGTATCATGATTGTGCTCGGGATTGTGCCAGGAATGCCAATGCTGGCATTCGGAAGTTTTGGCCTCGTATTGTTTTATGTCGCTTGGCGCTTGTATAAACGGGTGCCGGCTGATGAGCTCGCTCAAGTTGAAAAGCTCACAGAAACGATTGCTGAAAACCAGCAGCCTCTGAGTTGGCAGGACATCCCCCATGTGGATCGGATTTCTGTCGAGCTTGGTTTTATGTTGGTGTATTTGGCAGAAAAAGATAAGGGCGAGGAACTGATTAGTACCCTTCGCGGCATCCGTAAAACGTTATGTGAACAATTGGGATTCCTATTACCTGAAGTACGGATCCGTGACAATTTAAAACTCAATCCACAAGAGTACCGCATATTGCTGTCCGGGGTACCGGTTGCCGGTGGAACGTTAAAGCCTCAGCATGTGTTGGCGCTTGAAACTGGCGATGTTTATGGACAGTTGGATGGAGAGGTTACTCGTGATCCCGCATATGGACTCAACGCTGTTTGGATCAAGTCGGAAGATAAATCCCGAGCGCTAAACATGGGATATTCTGTGGTTGATCTGGCGACGGTGATTGCGACTCATGCGGGTAAAGTTATCAAAGGAGCATTGGATGAGCTGTTTTTGTTTGAAGATGTTAAACATTTCAACAAGCGTGTGAAAGATGTGGCTCCTGAACTGGCCGCGACACTGGAAAAAGTATTATCAGAAAGTATTCAGCTTAAAGTTTTTCGTTACTTGCTACGGGAACTTGTGTCCATAAAAGATGCTGTTACCGTTGCCAGTACGCTGGTTGATAGCGCCGATATCACCAAAGATCCAATATTACTTGCTGCCGATGTTCGCTGTGCACTGCAACGAGCAATTACCCGGCAGTTGATGGGGGAACAGGATGAACTGGCTGCCTATAGCTTAGATAATAAGCTGGAACAAACGCTGCAAAGTTCTTTGAACCAGGCGATGCAGGCCGGCAAGGTGGCTTTAGATAGCTTTCCGGTTGCCCCAAATCTGCTGCAACAGTTTCAACGCATGATGCCTGTAGTGCAGCAGGAAATGCAAAAACAGGGGATGACTCCGGTATTGGTTGTTATTCCACAACTCCGTCCTTTATTGGCCAGATATGCGAAGACATTTACGCATAATTCACTTGTAGTACTCTCTTACAATGAAATACCTGACAATGTCAGAGTCAATGTGATGGGGGCATTAGGTTAGGTCAAATTTTTGTCATCATGCTGAAAAATGACAAGGAAAGTGTAAAATAGTGTGAAGGAATATTGATTATTGGATTAGCTTATAATACTTTAGTAAAAGAACTACAGTGTTATGTAAATTTTCATAGTGAATAATTGCTAAGGCAATTAAATAGCAAACCAGATGAAAATTTGGGACGCAAAGCCTCCGGTCTACGTTTGTTAACAAATATGATAGCGGGGTTACATTAACTTAGCGGTAGATCTTATCTGGCGTAATGCCTATCTTTCTTCCGCTGTTATTAATATTACTGGGCCAGGAATTTTCTTGGTCAGTGATTTTTTATGGAATAAAAATGTCTTTTTCGTACTGGAGAGTTATTCTGCCAGCATGTTTCTTGCTGCCATTAATAACAATAACGAATGTTTTGGCTAAGGAAAGTTGGCAACAGACTTACGAAAACGGCGTTTGGGATTTAAAGTCAAATAAATTTAAGTGCTCTATGTCACAAAATTTTGATGGCGTGGCGGATGTTTATATTGTTCAAACGCCAGAATATAAAGCTCGGATAATTTTAAAGCTGAAAATTCCTGAAAAAAAAATCTCTTTAGCAACGCTAAAATTTAAGCCTGCGGATTGGAAAAATCACTCAGATCCTACCTATCAATCAACTTATGAAGGTAATGTTAAAGATTTATCAATTATTTATGACAATGTTGCTGGTGAGGCTCTGAATGTTGTAGCGGCAGGTGATTGGCTGGATTTCGAATTGCATTCGGAGAGTAATAGTAAAGACATAATATTCACTAATCTCCGAGGTGTTTCAGCGGTTACTGCGTTCCAAGATTGTGTGACTAATATGGCACCTATGTCGTGGGAAAGTGCTAGAGATAATGAATTCTTTTTTGAAAAAGGTAGCGAAAATCTTTCTTCAGAATTAGACCTAAAAAAATTGAAGGATTTAGTTAGTTATATTCATATAGATAATAAAGTTACTAAAGTATTGATTGATGGTTATACCGATAATGTAGGAGATCGTATCGCCAATCGACAACTTTCTCAGCAGCGAGCAGATGAAATTGCTTCAAGATTGGTCGAGTTTGGGTTGAAACCTTCACAACTGGAAGTGAGGGCACATGGAAGTCGTTATCCTGTAATTAATAATGACGAAAAAGGTAATGGATTAAATAGAAGGGTATCAGTAAGACTTATCCGCAAGGATAATGGAGTAGTAACACGATGAAAGATAATTGTGTCTTGTGGTTATCAGGGAAAAAGCCAAAAACTGATGAAGTCGCCTGTTTTAATAATGAATCATTATATTTAAAACATGCGAAGGACCTTTATCTCGATGGGTTAACTGAAGCGCCTGAAATTATATTCATTGATTTTGTTAATTATCCAAACATTGTTAATGATTGGGTAAAAAATATACATCATCGATTCCCCGTCACTCCCATCATCGTGATTGTAGAGTCCTCTCAGAGCCAATTGGCGTCGGATGCACTGTCTTGTGGTGCGGTAGATTATTTATTACGGCCATTCAGTTGTACTCAATTGCTTACCTCGGTGCGCAACGCCCGTTTCATGCTCAAAAACATGCAAGATATGGTGGCGGTATCGCAAGCCAGCCAGAAAGTTTTGCGTCTTGCTAACCGGGCTGCTCAGACCAATAACACTACCGTGCTCATCCAAGGTGAATCCGGAACTGGTAAGGAAAAATTAGCGCAGTTTATCCATCAGATGTCGGCGAGAAGAGATAAAGCTTTTGTGGCTGTTAACTGTGCCGCCATTCCTGACAATATGCTTGAAGCCATGTTGTTTGGTTATGCCAAAGGAGCATACACCGGCGCCGTCAATGCTGCCGCAGGCAAATTTGAATTGGCTAATGGCGGCACCTTGTTGTTGGATGAGATCTCTGAATTACCTCTGGAGTTGCAAGGCAAGTTACTGCGCGTCCTTCAAGAACGAGAAGTTGAACGTCTCGGCAGCCACAGTAAAGTCAGCTTGGATGTCAGAGTAATTGCTTCCTGCAACAAAGATTTGCGCGAATTGGTGAGCCAGGGGGCGTTTCGTGAGGACCTTTATTATCGCCTCGATGTGTTGCCCTTGTGTTGGCCTGCGCTCAGACAGCGTATGGAAGACGTGATCCCGCTAGTGCAGTATTTTATCCGCAAATATGGTGAAGACCGCTATTACCTGAGTGATTCAGCGCGTGAAGTGCTGATGAGTTATGACTGGCCGGGTAATGTCCGCGAGTTAGAAAACGTTATTCAGCGTGCGGTGGTCATGGCGCGAGGAATGGAACTGCAGGCTGAGGATCTGGGCTTGCCGCTGCAGCAACTCAACCGTGACGAAAAATGCCTGCAACACACACGCAAGCAGGCAGAATTCGACTATATCTATGATTTACTTCAACGTTTTAATGGACACCGAAGTCGTACCGCAGAAGCTCTCGGAATGACTACCCGTGCACTGAGATACAAGTTAGCGGCAATGAGAAAAAATGGCATCGATATCGATGCCATAGCATAAACATACAGGTACGTTAAACATGGAACCAATATCAACGCAGAACCTTTTGCTCAATCGCATGAATCAAATGGAACTCATGGCCGAGAATGGTGCGATTGCACCGGCGAATAACAGCGGCATCCAACAAGATTTTATGCAAGTGGTTAGAGATGTTAACGCTCAGCAGAATCTGGCATCAGAAATGATGCAGGCAGTCGATACTGGCGCTTCTCAGGACGTGGTCGGTGCCATGGTCACAAGTCAGAAGGCCAACCTCAGTTTCAATATGTTGATGGAAGTACGTAATAAGGTCCTCTCGGGTTTCGATGACGTTATGCGTATGACTTTGTAGGTGGTGATTGATGAAGGGTGTAGTGGCAACCAAAGATGAACATTTTTCTGGTAATCGTGGATTAAAGGAGAAGGTCGTTAATCTGTCGGGTAAGTTTGGTTGGCCACAGAGTGGTGACAGAAGTCTGGCATCCATTGCCCTTCTGGCAACGCTAGTAGCCGCGGCCATCGTGATTATTTTATGGACCTCTGCCAAAAACTATGTACCGCTCTATGGTAATCAGGAACATTACGATAAAGCCAGCATCTTAGAAATCCTCGATAAAGAGAAGTTTCCATTTCGAATTGATACCGATACCGGCAATATTATGGTGCCGCAGGATAAACTGGCTGATGCTAGGATCACCTTGGCCGCCCGTGGTATCAAAGCGGCATTGCCTGACGGTATGAGTAGTATCAACAGCAAGGTGCAGATGGGCACCAGCCAATTTATGGAAACCAAACAGTACCAGCATGCACTGGAAGGTGAACTGGCGCGTACCATCATGAATATGACCGGTATTCAAAGTGCCCGGGTTCATCTGGCTATTCCCAAACGTAGTCTATTTATCGGCCGCAAAGAGGAACTTCCTGGTGCGTCGGTCATGATCGACCTCGCCCCCGGTTACGAGCTAAAGCAACAGCAGGTAGAGGCTATTGTTAGTTTGGTCGTAGGTAGTATTCCTGGCCTTGATCGGCGCTCTGTCTCGGTTGTGGATCAAAAAGGGGAACTGTTGACGGCGGAACTGTTTGACGATTCGCCGGTTGGCAAAGATTCCAACAGGAAACTGCAATTTATTAATAAGCTAGAGCAGGATATTGAACAGAGAGCAGCAATTATGTTGTTGCCGATTGTTGGTGAAGGCAACTACCGGATCCAGGTATCTGCAGATGTGGATTTCAGTGTCGTTGAAGAAACCAAGGAAACGCTTGACCCTAATACGATAGTGAAGTCAGAGAATACCAAGACCGGTACGTCTCAGGACGATCTGGCGATGGGTATCCCGGGGTCTTTGGCAAACAATCCTCCAATTGCTAGCCCCAATGGTCAACAGGCTAATGCCAATCCGAATGGCCGTACTAGCCAGAAACAAGAAGCGCAACGCACATTTGATAGTGGTCGTTCAGTTACGCACACTCGCTATGAAGTGGGTAGACTCAAAGCCATGAGTGTTTCAGTGCTGGTCAATGATGCTGCCGCGGGTAAGGGGGGGTGGACAGATGCAAGACTGACATCACTCGGTGACATGGTGCGGACGGCCACTGGCTTCAATGCTCAGCGTGGTGATAAGTTTAATATCTCCAGCTTTCAGTTTGTTGAGGCGGATGTTGCGGGTTCTACAGATACAACGCCATGGTGGCAGTTGCCGATCATGCAGGAATATGCTCGATACCTTTTCGGTACGCTGATTGCGTTGGCGTTGATTTTCTTTGGCGTCAGACCGTTAGTGAGCCATTTGGTTAAGGGAAAACGTCACAATAGTGAAGCCAACCCGCAATTACTGGCTCAGCAACACAGCAGTGATGGCAAACTGGATGATTTTGACGCTACAACGTCAAATAAGACTGCCGCATCGACTGAAATCGCTAAGTCACAGAACAAAGCTGCCACAGAGGATGAAATTCCTACCATGGCATTACCTAAAGCCGGGGCTTTGTTTGAAGAGCAGGTCGCACATATGCAGTACCTAGCCAATAAAGAATCTGACCGTGTCACTGCGGTAATTAAAGCCTGGGTAGAACGAGGAATAGAAATTGAATCCAGTAAGTCCTGACGTCAGGGAGTTATCTGAGCTCGACCAAGCGGCCATTTTATTGCTAAGCATGGGGGAAGATAACGCCGCTAATGTGATTCGGCGCCTCGGTAAGGGCGAAGTCAAAGCGCTGTCTGAACGCATGGCTAAAATCGCACACATTACGCAAGAGGACATGAGCCAGACACTGCAGCACTTCTTTGACAGCTACCGCAATGAGAGTGGCGTGAGCGGCGCATCGCGTCGTTACCTTGAAAAGGCGCTGGATAAGGCCGTCGGTTGCAAGCTAGCGCGTGGAATGCTTGATGATATTTATGGTGTCACTTTAATCGAAGAGTTACGCCGTCTGGAATGGGTGCCTTCCGAGCTAATTGCGAGGTTTTTAGAAGAGGAACATGCACAGATGCAGGCATTGATCCTGGCATTTTTACCGCCGGAGCAAAGTTCAGCAGTGCTGGCACTATTACCGCAGGATCGCCATGAAGATCTGTTATTTCGCATCGCCGGAATGCGTGAAGTGAGTGAACCTATTATTGATGATTTACGTTTTGCTCTGGAGCGCTGTATCGATTTTGTCGGGCAGCAAACGGGTGCCAGAGTCGACGGTGTCGAGAAAGTTGCTGAGATTGTAAACCGCTACAATGGCAATAAAGCAGAGATTATTGCCTTGCTGCGGCAACACGATAAACAAACTGCAACAGCCATTGAAGAACGGATGTTTGATTTCGAGACGATTGCCTTGCAGACAGAAGAGGTACGGGTACAGCTAATGAATGAAATTTCAGATGAGCTGTGGATTGTCGCGCTCAAAGGCGCTAAAGCTGAATTTATTCAGTCAATCTTGGATGCCTTGCCAAAACGTCTCGCGCAGGTTTATCAGCAACAACTTGATGGTTTAGCACCGCAGCCGGTCAGAAAAGTAGAGTCTGCTCGTGCAGAGATCATGAAGATCATTCGCCAGATGATGAGTGAGGGTACCATTGATTATCGGCTCTATCAGGAAGATGTGCTGGGGTAACGCATGTCAGATCTATTCCAGTTTCCAGAAATTATTCGTCCGGAGTCTCAGTTAACGCTGCAGCAACGGCTTGAAGATGCCTATCAGAAAGGCGTGAATGATGGACGATTAGCCGGTGAGGAACTTGGGCGGCAGTGGGCGACTGATGAACTTAGAGCCGAGATGGAAATGCAGTGCCAAAAGCAATTGCAACAACAGAAAATCGCCATTGAAGCGGATAATTGTCAGCAGTTGGCGCAACTGATGAATGGCGTCAAATTACAATTGCAAATCAACTCGTCACAGTTAAGTGAAGATCTATACACCCTGATCCGCGAGTTGGCTCAGACCGTCATTGAAAGTGAGTTGTCTGGACAACCACAGTCTTATCTAACTGCGATTGAACGCACTCTGGAAGCGCTTCAAGGGCGTGACATAATTACCGCTATCAGTGTCGCTGCCAGTGATAACCAGTGGCTGAAAAGTCAGGGGGTGACTGATATTGATGGTATCCCGTTTCGGGTCGATGAATCCCTACCGGCAGGGCAGGTGCAGTTTGAAGGTGAAACACAACTGCATCAGCTGTCATTTCGTCAACGCCTGGCGGAATTACTGCAACAAATAAAGCCAATATTGACCGATGCAGACTGAATGGCAACAGCGCCTGCGGCTGGCTAGTGCCGCGATTAAACCCCCTCAGCGATTCCAAAGTTATGGGCGACTGTTGAGCATCAACGGCCTGACCCTGACGGTTAAAGGGGGGCGGCTATCTCTTGGACAACGCTGCCAAGTGGAAGGCGGACAACAGTGGTTTGATGCTGAAGTGATCGGATTTGATCAGGAACAGGCATTCCTGATGCCACTGGCTGCCGTTTCTGGGCTTTATGCTGGCGCCAAAGTGAGGGTGACTGAGAATTCCGATCAACTGCCGGTAGGCGAATCGTTGATGGGGCGCGTTGTCGATGGACTGATGCGGCCAATAGATGGCCTAGGGGAAATCGATGCGCCACGACAAACGCTTTATGCCCCGCATCTGAGCCCCATGCAGCGGCGTGGTGTAGAACAACCGCTAGACGTGGGAATTCGGGCGCTTAACGGTCTATTTACCGTGGGGAAAGGACAACGTATTGGCTTGTTCGCTGGCTCTGGCGTTGGCAAAAGTAAACTGTTAGGCATGATGACCCGCTATACTGCCGCCGATGTGGTGATTGTCGGCCTGATTGGCGAGCGTGGTTGGGAAGTCCGCGATTTTATTGAACATGCTCTAGGACCGGAAGGTCGCAAAAAAGCCATTGTAGTGGCAGCACCCGCGGATCAGTCCCCGTTGTTACGGTTACGCTCTGCTGAACTCAGCCACAAGCTTGCGGCCTATTTCCGTGAGCAGGGTAAAAATGTATTGCTGCTGATGGATTCGCTAACGCGCTACGCCCAGGCTCAGCGCGAAATTGGCTTATCGCTTGGCGAGCCGCCTGCCACCAAAGGTTATCCTCCCTCGGTATTCAGTAAGCTTACTAGTCTGGTGGAAAGCTCAGGTAACAGTAATAGTTCTCGCGGCAGCATGACGGCCATATACACCGTACTGGCTGAAGGTGATGATCCGCAGGATCCGATAGTTGATAGCACCCGAGCGATACTTGATGGCCACATTGTGCTGCGTCGCTCATTGGCGGAACAGGGACATTTCCCGGCCATTGATATCGGCGCCTCTATTAGTCGGGTAATGCCTCAGATAGTGAGTGAAGCTCATCTTCAGGCCTGTTATCGGCTGAAACGTTTGTATAGCCGCTATCAACAGGTCCAGGAGCTTATTCCACTCGGTGCCTACCAGAAGGGTGAAGATGCAGAGTTGGATGCCGTCGTTAAACGCTTCCCTGCTATCGAAGCCTTTTTATGTCAAGGGTTGAATGAACAATCAGTTTATGCCGATAGTCATCATCAGCTAATGGAGTTAATGCGTGAGTTCGCTTAGTCAGTATCTGGTGTTACAGCAGCAAAAGTTTGAGCGCATGCAGAGTCGCAGAACGCAACTGCTGAAAAGCCAGCAACTGGAACAAAGTCGCTTTGAACAGTTGCATGAACATATGGATGCGCTGTCGATCAATGGTGGCGGTTCGGCGCTTTATCTGCAGAATATGGGGGATATCAAATCCCAGATGCAGCAGCTATGTGAGCAACAACAGCGGCGGGTGATGGAGGCTTCTCAGGAATACCGTTTACAGCAACGAGCCTGCTTGCAACAGGCGAGTTTCAATCTGGGGCTACAGCATATGCTGACACAGCGAGCAGACGCCGTCAAAAAGCAGCAGCAACTAATAGAACAAAAGCAACTAGATGAACTTGTGTGCGGGTATCATTCGAGGAGCTAGCATATCAAAAGGTGCAAAAATAACGGCCTGTAGCTGCTAACTTATTTGTTTTTATAATATGACTGTGTCGGCATGCAGATGGGCTATCAGAAAGTAATTCAGTTGGATTAGTGATGTGAATGGTCACTTCGCCGCTAACTAAGTCCTGGTAAGGCCCATACAATATTTAACGTGATTCATATTTCAAAACCAACAGTTGTCTTCCATTTTTGGATACCTACCTCGATTACCCATGCGCCTGTATAACCATAGACTGTTGTTAACAGTACAACCTTTGAGTTGTGTTCGTCTCAATCTTGGTAATCCATTGCCCTGTCAAGGCCGGCTATCTTAATCTTCTATATTTTCAGCGTTTTTCTATCATCGCTCCACTGCACGATACACAGCAACATGATGGCGACCAATATGGTTGCCGAAAATACTGTTGGATTGAATTCCCATAATTATTGGCTAATTCATGGCTCCTAATGCCTTTCCGTTTTAAATATGGTCGGTGGATTTACTTGAATTTATAGACTGTTAGGTTTTTACCGAGAAGGTTACTCTTTGTATATTCATTAATTGAATAATAAGTTCCAAAATTGAAGATTTAGAGTATATAGGCATCTGGTAGACTCCGCTTAAACAAACGCAAACATAGGCAAAGCCGCTGGTGTCAGTTAGTGTCATCAGATACTTTCACACCGGATTTTAGCGAGAGGTTAGGTGGAGTGGAACAAAGCATAAATCAGCAGCGCATGACGCATCTGAAGGCGCTGGAAGCTGAATCGATTCATATTATGCGTGAAGTCGCTGCCGAATTTGATAATCCGGTGATGTTGTACTCCATCGGCAAAGACTCTTCTGTCTTGCTGCATCTCGCTCGTAAAGCTTTTTACCCTGGCAAAATTCCTTTTCCTTTACTTCATGTTGATACCACCTGGAAGTTTCGAGAGATGATCCGCTTTCGTGATGAGATGGCGCAAAAGCACGGCTTTAAGCTTCTTGTACACACTAATCCGGAGGGGGTAAAACTCAACATTAATCCTTTTGATCATGGCAGTGCTAAACACACCGACGTCATGAAAACGCAGGCACTCAAGCAAGCGTTGGATAAGTATGGGTTTGATGCCGCCTTTGGTGGCGCGCGTCGTGATGAGGAGAAATCGCGTGCCAAGGAAAGGGTTTATTCATTTCGTGATAGTAAACATCGTTGGGACCCCAAGAACCAGCGACCTGAGTTGTGGCACATCTACAACAGTAAAGTAAATAAAGGTGAAAGTATCCGTGTATTCCCATTATCCAATTGGACTGAGTTGGATATCTGGCAATACATCTATTTAGAACATATTGAAATTCCAGATCTCTATTTCGCTGCTGAACGTCCTGTTGTTGAACGTGATGGCGCACTGATCATGGTGGACGATGAGCGTATGCCTTTGAAAGAGGGCGAAGTTCCGCAAATGCGTACCGTTCGTTTCAGAACCTTAGGCTGTTATCCACTTACCGGTGCCGTTGAATCGTCGGCATCAACGCTTCCCGAAATCATTCAGGAGATGCTACTGAGTACGACTTCTGAACGCCAAGGGCGGGTAATTGATCATGACAGTAGCGGCTCAATGGAGAAGAAAAAGATGGAAGGTTACTTCTGATCTTTTGGCGTAAACATTTCCATTGATACATGTGAGAAAGTAAGGAATTTAAATAAATGTCACCGAGTTCAGAATTAATTGCCACTGATATCGAAAGTTACCTGAAGATCCATGAAAACAAGGATATTTTGCGTTTTTTAACTTGTGGTAGTGTCGATGATGGGAAGTCCACCTTAATTGGCCGATTGCTGTATGACAGCAAAATGATTTTTGAAGATCAGATGGCCGCGATTGAGAAGGATTCCAAGCGGTTTAACACAACAGATGAAGCGTTTGATTTAGCCTTGCTGGTGGATGGTTTGCAGTCTGAGCGAGAGCAGGGGATCACTATCGATGTGGCTTATCGCTATTTCGCTACTGAACAGCGAAAATTCATTATTGCCGATACTCCCGGGCATGAACAGTACACGCGCAATATGGCCACTGGTGCTTCGACCTGTGATTTGGCCATTATTCTGATTGATGCCCGTCATGGCGTACAAGTTCAAACTCGACGTCACAGCTACATCTGTTCACAGCTCGGTATTAAACACGTGATCATCGCGATCAATAAGATGGATATCGTGAATTATGATCAGGACGTGTACCAGAAAATCAAAAAGGACTACCGTGATTTCGCCGAACAACTGAAGTTTAAAGATATCCGTTTTGTGCCAATTTCTGCACTGAAGGGCGATAACGTGGTGAATGAAAGTACCAATATGAGTTGGTACCCAGGTTCCCCGCTGTTGAAACTACTGAATACAGTAACGATCGACCGACGAGTCGCGGATGCCTTTCGATTTCAAGTGCAGTATGTAAACCGGCCCAATCTGGATTTTCGTGGCTTTAGTGGCACGGTGGCTTCTGGCGATATTCGTGTCGGTGACACAATTGCTGTGCTGCCTTCGGGGAAGCGCAGTCAGATTAAGTCAATTGTAACGTTCGACGGTGATTTGGAAAAAGCCTCTGCCGGCATGGCGGTTACCCTTACCTTAAATGACGAAATTGATGTCGGTCGTGGCGATATGCTGGTAAGGCCACATGAGCCCTGCTTAGTGAGTGACAGCTTCGATGCTGACGTGGTCTGGATGTCAGAGGAACCTCTTTATGCTGACCGGGAATATCTCATCAAAGCCGGTAGTAAACTTACGTCTGGTCATGTGCGAGCGGTGAATTTTAAGGTGGATGTCAACACCCTTAAGCACAGTGAGTCCAGGCAGTTGTCGCTCAACGAAATGGGCGAGTGTCGCTTCATTCTCAATGAAAAAATTCCTTTTGATCAATATGATGATAACCGTAATACCGGAGCATTTATCATCATTGATCGACTCACTAATGCCACTGTTGGCGCGGGAATGATTGGTCGAATCACTGAGTCGGCAGGCGCGTTACGCAAACAGTACAGTGAGTTTGAATTGGAGTTCAATGCGCTGATCCGTAAGCAATACCCACACTGGGGTGTGCGAGACATCAGCAAAGACTAGTGTCTATCGTTTACACATATATTGGATGGGAATGAATGACGCTAGACGCCTACCTGACGCTACTGTTGTTTGCGGCAACGATTGCTGGGCTTATCCGGTTCCAGACGCGCCCCGCTATGATCTTTGGCGGACTGTTGCTGTGTCTGGTCGCTTTCGGTCTGGTAAACAGACAGCAAATATTGTCGGGTATGGCGAATTCTGGGCTGGTGACACTGATCTTGTTGATGTTGTGTTCACTGGCCCTGGAGAAAACGCGTTTTTTGAGGCTGATAGCCACTAAAGTTATTGTTAAAAGTTACCGATCCAGCTGGTTGAGGCTGTTAGGGATCACCGCAGTGTGTTCAGCATTTCTGAATAACACTGCAGTGGTTGCTACGCTGATGGCTCCTATCCGCAATAATCCTTACCACAATGCCAGCCGTTTATTGTTGCCTTTGTCCTATGCCGCCATTCTAGGCGGCACAGTGACACTGATTGGGACCTCTACCAATCTGATAGTGAACAGTTTTTATATTAATGAAACCGGCAAATCTTTGCCCTTTTTCTCATTTGCAACGGTAGGCATTATTTTGGTGCTCGGGTGCGGCATCGTACTAGGATTTTGCAGTCGGTTCCTACCCGACAGTCGCACGAATGATCTGAGTCCCAAAGGCTATTTTATTGATGCAAAGGTGAGCAAAGGCTCGCCTCTAGTTGGTAAGAGTGTCGAAGTTAATGGTTTACGACATCTTGAATCGCTGTTTTTAGTCGAAGTGATCCGTAACGATCAATTGATATCCCCCGTTTCGCCGGCAGAAATTCTATATGAGGGCGACAGGCTGGTTTTTGCGGGTGACATTAATAAGGTGATGCAGCTACACCACTTCACTGGACTCAAATTGTTTGCCGATAAAGATGGACTGCTGAGTCGAGAACTGACGGAAGTGGTAGTGCGCCAGGAAAGTATTCTGGTGGGACGCACATTGAAGACTGTTGGTTTCCGGGCATTATTTGATGCCGCTGTAGTCGCTATCCGTCGTGATGGTCACAACATTTCAGGCAAACTTGGTGAGGTCACGATTGAAGCCGGTGATTTTCTGGTGTTGGCCGTCGGGGAAGATTATCGTCGGCGTCATAACATCTCGAAGAATTTCATCAGTGTTAGTGGTGTTGAACCGGATCAGAAACTCAGTGGTCGCTGTGAATGGTTGGCCATTGGCGGCTTTATTGCCGCAGTGACATTATCGGCATTAGGCGTCACAGATTTGATGCAGGCAATGTT
This sequence comes from Shewanella sp. A32, assembly GCF_029167175.1. NCBI lineage: Bacteria > Pseudomonadati > Pseudomonadota > Gammaproteobacteria > Alteromonadales > Shewanellaceae > Shewanella > Shewanella sp. A32. The sequence goes on along the minus strand of NZ_JARFTS010000028.1, from coordinate 3,825 downwards.
GCTGTTACTCGGAGTATATATCTTCACTGGGTGTGTGACGGTAAATGAGCTGGCACGGCGCTTCCCATTAGATATCTGGTTAATCGTTTCAGTAGCAATTTTATTATCTTATGCTCTAGTTAACAGTGGGGTTACCGCTTGGTTCTCTCAGCAGGTCAAGGATTATGCGGTGGGTTTGGACCCTTTTTACCTCCTGTTGCTGACCTATATTGCAACCTGGTTGTTGACGGAAGTTGTGACGAATAATGCGGCAGCTGCACTGATGTTTCCGTTAGGTGTAGGTCTAGCCAAGGGACTGGGCGTCGATATTCTGCCCTTTGTGATGGTCGTCGCTTTTGCCGCCAGTGGTAGCTTTGTTAGCCCGTTTGGTTATCAAACGAATCTTATGGTCTATAACGCAGGTAAGTACCGCTTGACCCATTTTTTGAAGCTGGGGCTACCCGTGGCATTAACCTATGGCGCAATTGTAGTGTTGATGGTGCCGGAATTTTTCCCATTTAAGCCGGGATAACTGGCACCTGTGAAGGATGATTTTATGACAAATCAACATTCCCCTGATGTGGTCTGGCACCAGCATAACGTGAGTAAAAATGCGCGGGCCAATGCTAAAGGACATCGTAAACCAGCAGTGTTGTGGTTTACTGGATTGAGTGGCTCAGGCAAATCCACTATTGCCAATGCCCTTGAACAAAAGTTGTTTGAACTTGGGTATCACACCTATCTTTTAGATGGGGATAATGTGCGTCACGGCCTCAATAAAGACTTGGGGTTTAATGATGCTGACCGCGTTGAAAATATTCGCCGCATTGGTGAAGTCACCAAGTTGTTTGTCGATGCAGGTTTAATTGTGATGACAGCCTTTATCTCGCCTTTTCGTTCTGATCGTCAGCTGGTTCGTCAATTACATGCGGTAGGCGAGTTTATTGAGGTGTTTATCGATACGCCTTTGGCGGTGTGTGAACAAAGAGATCCCAAAGGCCTTTATATCAAAGCTCGTGCAGGTGAGATCAAGCACTTTACTGGCATTGATTCTGTCTATGAGGCGCCTTTAACACCGGATATTCATATAAAAACTGATGAAATGGATATTGATGCATGTGTAAGCGTTATTCTGCAATATCTGCAGAATGGCGAATATCTGATCCGACAATAGACGAGAAATTTCAATGCATTATGATGTGTTTAACGGTGATGCTGATGGCATTTTATCGTTAGTACAATTGCGCTTAGCTGAACCGAAAGACGCAGTTTTGGTTACAGGCGTCAAACGGGACATCGCATTACTTAAAAACGTCAAAGCTGCAGTCGGTGACACTGTGCAAGTTCTCGATATTTCGATGGAGAAAAACCTGCCAGCATTGAAAGATTTGTTGGCGAATGGCATACCCATAAGTTACATCGATCATCATCGTACTGGTGATATCCCGGATTCACCATTATTAGCTGTGCACATTGATTTGGCGCCTGACACTTGCACGGCGTTAATTGTAAATAAGTTATTGAATGGTCAGTTTCAGAAATGGGCGATTGCCGCTGCTTTTGGTGACAATATGGTGACTGCTGCCCGCCAGTTAGCTGCAGTGGAACACCTGAATGAAGATGATATCGTTTTCCTACAAGAACTTGGCACGTTGGTGAATTACAACGGCTATGGTAGTTCAACTGCAGATTTACACATCTCACCAGATAAGTTATTTCATCAGTTGGTGATGTACCGTTCACCTCTTGAATTACGCGAAAATCCCTCATCGCCATTTTATAAATTACAGGCAGCTTATCAGGCCGATATGGAAAATCTAGAAGCATTGTCACCGGTTCATGATGATCACACATTGATAATGTATCAATTGCCGGATGCTCCCTGGGCAAAACGTGTCAGCGGAGTGATGGGTAATGCATTAGCGAATGACAACCCTGATAAAGCCGTTGCAGTGGTCACCAACAATGCAGATGGCACCCTGATGATTTCATTACGAGCGCCAATTAACAATCGACAGGGAGCTGGCGATATTTGTAGCCAGTTTGCCACCGGTGGTGGAAGAGCAGCCGCGGCAGGAATAAATAGCCTGCCAGCGCAACAATTGCGCCAATTTAAGGAATCCGTCATAGCGTATTATGCTCACCGCTAGTATAGTTGTTGCCCTTAACTCTGGAATTGAAAATTAGAGCATAGGGAATAGAAAGGTTATGAAGATTGTTGTGGTGGGTACTGGGTATGTTGGCCTATCTAACGCTGTGTTGTTAGCACAGAAGCATGAAGTTGTTGCCATCGATGTTATTCAGGATAAAGTCGATTTAGTTAATGCCCGCAAATCACCTATCGCGGACCCGATGATTGAAGAGTATCTGGCGGAACGCCATCTGAACCTGACTGCTACATTGGATAAATCTGCATATAACGATGCGGATTTTGTCATCATCGCAACGCCTACCGATTACGACCCTAAAACCAACTACTTTAATACCAGCTCTGTAGAGTCGGTGATAAAGGATGTGGTTGCGGTCAACAAGGATGTCACCATTGTTGTTAAGTCAACGGTACCCGTTGGTTACACTCAAGAGATTAGAGAGTCCTTGGGGACTAATAATGTCATCTTCTCGCCAGAATTTTTGCGTGAAGGTAAGGCGTTATACGACAACCTCTATCCGTCTCGGATTATTGTCGGGGAGCGTTCTCAGCGGGCAGAGACATTTGCACGATTACTCGCAGATTGTGCCTTAAAGCCTGACATTCAGGTTTTATTTACCGACAGTACTGAAGCCGAAGCAATTAAACTGTTTGCCAACACCTTCTTGGCGATGCGTGTGGCATTTTTCAATGAGCTGGATACCTACGCTGACTCTCGCGGACTGGATACTCGTCAAATCATCGATGGCGTTTGTCTGGATCCTCGCATAGGCAGTCATTACAACAACCCCTCGTTCGGTTATGGTGGCTATTGTTTGCCGAAAGACACCAAGCAGCTATTAGCCAACTATAATGATGTGCCGAATAATTTGATTGCTGCGATTGTGGATTCCAACCGTACACGTAAAGACTTTGTCGCGGATTCCATTATTAGCCGCAAGCCGAAAATTGTGGGTGTGTACCGTTTGATCATGAAGAGCGGTTCCGACAACTTCCGCGCATCCGCGGTGCAGGGCGTGATGAAGCGGATCAAAGCGAAAGGGATTGAAGTGGTGGTATACGAGCCCGTGCTCAAAGAAGATCAGTTCTTCCACTCCCGAGTGATCCGCGATTTAAATGAGTTTAAAGCAATGTCTGATGTCATTATTTCCAACCGTATGATGGAAGAGTTGAAAGACGTTGCCGACAAAGTCTATACCCGCGACCTGTTCGGTCAGGACTAAGTGAGTTAAGTAACCCTTGTGATCGATGGGTTACCCATATTAAAGAGGTTTGGCAATGAAGTATTTGGTCACTGGTGCTGCGGGTTTTATTGGTGCTCGCGTGTCAGAAAAATTGTGTGAGGCCGGCCATCAGGTTGTCGGTATTGATAACCTCAATGACTATTATGACGTGAGTCTGAAGCAAGCCCGTCTCAGCAACTTGGCCAACTTTGACAAATTTCAATTTCTGAAACTGGACCTTGCCGATAGAGCGGGTATGGCAGCGTTGTTTGCCAAAGAACAGTTTCAGCGGGTGATCCATTTAGGCGCACAGGCGGGGGTTCGTTACTCCATCAGTAATCCCTTTGCTTACGCAGATAGTAACTTAGTCGGCACTTTATGTGTGCTGGAAGGTTGCCGTCACAATAAAGTGGAACACTTGGTCTACGCGTCCTCCAGTTCAACGTATGGCCTCAATAAAAAGATGCCATTTGC
>NZ_JARFTS010000027.1:0-46668 GCF_029167175.1 Shewanella sp. A32 | reverse complement strand
CCTAGGCCTCTAGACGAAGGGGACCCTGGACTGAAACTTTACTCTGTTTCCTGAGGCGGTATGAAACCTGCTGACTCCTTTATTCCACCGATATAAGGCTGTATCAGTAAAATTGGCATCCCGAAGGACCCTGAATAAGAAATTGGTGGAGCTATGCGGGATCGAACCGCAGACCTCTTGCATGCCATGCAAGCGCTCTCCCAGCTGAGCTATAACCCCTAATCTCTTAAACATTTGAGCATGCTACAGCGAACTGTCACCCATGTCCCAAGTGCGAGGCGCATTCTATGCAGCACACCCAAATGTGTCAACGCATTTTTTAGGAATTTAATCTGGCTGCTACAAATTCAACCGCTTTGGAGATTCTTTGCTCGCAGCGCGCTTTTCCGATAAGAAACAGCGTAATATCTAAGGATGGAGATTGGCCGACACCAGTCACGGCAACACGCAGTGGCATACCCACTTTACCCATACCCACATCGAGTTCTGTCGCGGTTTCTTCAATGGCCTGATGCACCGCTTCCTGAGTCCATTCGGGTAAAGCGGCTAGCTTCTGCTGCACCAATTTTAATGGCTCCAGCGCCACCCCACGTAGATGCTTTTTGGCAGCGACTTCTTCAAACTCAGCAAAGTCTTCATAGAAGTAGCGGCTATGCTCAGCCATCTCCTTCAATGTTTTGCTACGTTCTGCCAAAGCAGTCACAACAGCAGACAATGCTGGACCATTGCTGGTATCAATCTTTTGATCCTGCATATGCCATTGCAAGAAACCGGCAACATACTCAGAGTCCAGCGTCTTCATGTAATGCTGGTTCAGCCATTGCAGTTTCTCGGTATTGAAAGCAGATGCGGCTTTGTTGATGTCATCCAGCTTGAAGTACTGCACCATCTCATCAAGAGAAAAGATCTCCTGATCGCCATGGGACCAACCCAAACGTACCAGGTAGTTCAACAATGCTTCCGGCAGATAGCCATCGTCACGATATTGCATCACACTGACTGCACCATGACGTTTTGACAATTTGGCACCATCATCACCAAGGATCATGGACACATGTGCGTACTCAGGAATAGGAGCGCCCAGTGCTTTCAATATATTGATCTGTTTCGGTGTATTGTTGATATGGTCTTCACCACGGATCACACAGGTGATCCCCATATCCCAGTCGTCCACTACCACACAGAAGTTATAGGTTGGAGTGCCATCACTACGTGCGATGATCAAGTCATCCAATTCTTCGTTGGCAATTTCAATACGGCCACGCACGTGGTCATCAAACACCACGCTGCCTTCTTGTGGCATTTTAAATCGGATTACGTAAGGCTCGTCGGTGTCACGCGGAGCGGCATCACGACAGCAGCCATCATATTTCTGACGTTCACCTTTAGCGGCCTGCTCTTCACGTAGCGTTTCCAAACGTTCTTTGGAGCAGTAACACTTGTAGGCTTTACCCTCTTCCAGCAGTTTTGCAATCACTTCATTGTAACGGTCAAAACGCTTGGTCTGGTAATAAGGGCCTTCGTCCCAATTCAGGCCAAGCCATTCCATACCTTCAAGAATGGCATCCACTGCTGCCTGGGTTGAACGCTCCAGATCCGTATCCTCAATACGCAGTACAAACTCACCCTTATTGGCCCGTGCATGAAGCCAGGAATAAAGAGCTGTACGGGCACCGCCCACATGTAAATAGCCGGTTGGGCTAGGAGCAAAACGCGTCTTGGTGGTCATAATCGAACACAAACCTTATTGATAAGGAGCCTGTTCACAGGCGAGTGAAAAAAGAGCGCTTATTCTACCAGCCCTGGCAACAAAGGGGAAAGATCAAACCGTAGCGATATCTTGGTGATACCTCATTGCTATTGCGCAGTTAAATGGGTGGAATTCCACCCATCGACCATTTAAATGTGAGCCATTTCTCACACATATATATTTTACATGTGACATACGTCAAACAATCTACACTTTAAGAACCAATAAGTTACAGGAAAGTTAACAAATTGGCGCGCAACTTGCCTTTAGTCAGGGCAACCATTGGGAAATAAAGCTGTTTTCCCGGGTACAGATACGGATTTTATGGGGCTCGTATCTGGAAAACATATAAATCAGAAGGATTAAACGATGACTATAAAAAGTACTAAGCACATCAGTCTGTTGTCTCAGTCGTTGAAGACGTTGGCAAAACTGGCAATCGTCGGTTCAGTGATGGCCACCAGCTTCTTAGCTTCTGCTGAGCCGATAGAAATCAAGTTTTCTCACGTAGTAGCTGAAAATACCCCTAAGGGTCAGGCAGCACTGAAGTTTAAAGAGTTAGTGGAAAAGCGCTTACCAGGGGAATACACCGTGAGTGTTTTTCCTAACTCACAGTTATTTGGTGACAATAACGAATTAGCGGCACTGCTACTGAACGACGTTCAGTTTGTTGCGCCATCCCTCTCTAAATTTGAACGTTATACCAAAAAACTGCAGCTGTTCGATCTGCCGTTCCTGTTCAAAGATATGGATGCGGTAGAGCGTTTCCAGCAAAGTGAAGAAGGTCAGAAGTTGCTGGGGTCCATGAAGCGCAAAGGCCTTGTCGGTATTGGTTATCTGCATAATGGTATGAAGCAGTTCTCTGCGAATGAACCATTACTGTTACCAAAGGATGCAGAAGGTAAGAAATTCCGCGTAATGGCATCTGATGTGTTAGCCGCACAATTTGAAACATTGAACGCTATGGCTGTTAAAAAGCCATTTTCTGAAGTGTTCACGCTGCTGCAAACTCGCGCAATCGACGGTCAGGAAAACACCTGGTCTAACATCTACTCTAAGAAATTCTACGAAGTTCAGTCATACATTACAGAAAGTAACCATGGGGTGCTTGACTACATGGTGGTGACTTCAGATACCTTCTGGAAGAGCTTACCTGCAGATAAACGCAAAGTAATCAAAGAGTGTATGGATGAAGCAATTGCCTACGGTAACAAAATGGCCGCAGACAAAAACGCTGAAGATCGCCAGGCCATTATTGATTCAAAAGAATCAAAAGTGGTTGAGCTGACGCCGGAGCAACGTCAGGCTTGGGTTGATACCATGAAGCCTGTATGGGGCAAGTTCGAAGATCAAATTGGTAAAGAAGTGATTGACGCTGCGGTAGCAGCCAACCAGTAAAGTTGTCTGGGGGCTGGCGACAGCCCCCCTTTTCCACTGGGGATGGATTATGTTATCTCGATTCTTTGCTTATTTCGAAGAAGGCTTTCTTAATGTGCTGATTTCCGCCATGACCATTCTGGTTTTCGTGGAAGTCGTCGCCCGGTTCTTCTTTAACGTTGGTTTTCTGTGGATGCAAGAACTAACACTCACCATAGCTGGCTGGTTTGTCCTATTTGGGATGTCCTATGGCGTCAAAGTAGGTGCGCACATTGGTGTAGACGCCTTTGTGAAAAAACTGCCCCGCAGAGGCCGCAAATATACCGCATTGGTAGCCGTCATTATCTGTCTGGTGTATTGCTGTCTGTTCCTGATCGGCAGTTGGGATTACCTGAAGCAGATGTATGAGACGGGTGTTCCAATGGAGGATATTTCTTTCCCGCAAGCCTGGATGGCAAACCTTGATGCAGACAAAATCTGGGACACCTGGCGCATAGATGTGGAAGATCCCCGAGTGCCATTATGGATGTCACAAAGCATTCTGTTATTCGGCTTTTCAATGCTGACCTGGCGCTTTGTCGAACTCTTCATTGCCGTAGTACGTAACCAATCTATTGGCTTTAGCTTCCATGATGAAGCCAAAGAAAGCATGCAGTTGGCGGATGAAAATTCCAACAACGGTAACACCCACGACAACAATCATTCAGATCCACAGGTGAAACCATGACAATTGCTACGCTGTTTATCACACTGTTTCTCTGTATGCTGCTCGGGATGCCGATCGCAATTGCGCTGGGTTTCTCCAGCATGCTGACCATTTTGTTATTTTCCAATGATTCGCTAGCTTCCGTGGCGCTAAAGCTTTACGCCTCGACTTCAGAACACTATACCCTGTTGGCAATTCCATTTTTTATCCTGTCTTCGGCTTTTCTATCGACCGGCGGTGTTGCCAGACGCATTATCGATTTCGCGATGGATAGTGTCGGCCATATCCGTGGCGGCCTGGCAATGGCATCCGTCATGGCGTGTATGTTATTTGCTGCGGTATCAGGTTCATCACCCGCGACCGTAGCTGCCATTGGTTCAATTGTAATCGTCGGGATGGTTCGCGCCGGATACCCGGAGAAATTCGCCGCTGGGGTTATTACCACCTCGGGAACACTGGGGATCCTTATCCCACCATCCATTGTGATGCTGGTGTACGCTGCCGCGACTGAAGTCTCTGCTGCCAGAATGTTTATGGCGGGCTTGATCCCAGGTCTGATGATGGGTGGTTTATTGATGGTTGCCATCTATATTACAGCCCGTATCAAAGGTCTGCCGTCCCAGCCATTCCCGGGATTTAACAAATTGTCCATCTCTTTTGCCAAAGCAATGGGTGGACTGATGCTAATCGTCATCGTCCTTGGCTCGATTTACGGTGGTGTAGCCAGTCCGACTGAGGCGGCGGCGGTAGCGTGTATCTACGCCTATCTGGTTGCAGTCTTCGGTTATCGAGATATCGGGCCATTGAAAAATGTCGCTTGGCGCAACAAAGGTGAAGCACTACCGGCAGCGATTCTTCGCAACCTGTGGCATGTAGTACTGGGTATCATAAAAACGCCGACGGATAAGGAAGTGCGCACAGTGGTGCGTGATGGGGCCAAAGTGTCCATTATGCTGCTGTTTATCATCGGTAACGCGATGTTGTTCGCGCATGTGCTGACGACCGAACGCATTCCGCATCATATTGCTGAAGCAATTGTAGGCTGGGGACTACCAGCATGGGGCTTCCTGATCATCGTTAACTTGCTGTTATTAGCAGCAGGTAACTTTATGGAACCCTCCGCGATTCTGCTGATCATGGCGCCAATTCTGTTCCCTATTGCCGTCAAACTTGGTATCGACCCGATCCACCTGGGCATTATCATGGTGGTTAACATGGAAATCGGTATGTTAACGCCACCGGTAGGACTCAACTTGTTTGTGACGTCGGGAATTACCAACAAAAGTATCGGCTGGGTCATCAAAGCCTGCCTGCCATGGCTGCTGTTGTTACTGTTCTTCCTCGTGTTAATCACTTATGTGCCGCAGATATCGCTGGTACTGCCAGAGTTTCTTGACAGTCTGCGAAATCCTTAGCCCTTGAAAAAACATGAAGTATCGGCGAGTCTAGGCCAGACTCGCCGTAATTCAAGGCAATGGCCCGACATGCAAACGCAATCCTCTCCGCGTAAGCGCCTGCTGATCAGTATCTTGCTGATCGCAGGGCTTATTGCGATGTTAAAACTGACATATTGGTATCATTTGGAACAGGGCTTCTCCAGAGCACTGCCATTGGCCAATCGGCAATTAGAAGAAGTCATTAATTTCATTGATGGCGCCTTAATTCGCTACGAAAGCATTCCCCATGTACTGTCAACCAACCCGCTGTTGGCTAAAGCATTGAAACTCAGTAATGACAGTAACGAAATAAAACATATCAATCGCTATTTTGAAGAAATTCAGCACGTCACTGAAGCTTCGGACATCTATCTACTCAACCAAAGCGGCGATGCCGTGGCGGCCAGCAATTGGCAAAAACCTTACTCATTCATCGGGCAAAATTACGCCTTTCGTCCTTACTACACCGAAGCAATGGCTGGCCGACTGGGCAGTTACTATGCAGTGGGAACATCCTCTGATACTCGCGGCTTTTATTTCTCCTATCCGATCCAGGAAAAGGGAGAAGTCCTGGGAGTAATTGTGGTCAAGGTCGATATCGCTGATATCGAAGAACAGCTCACTGGCCTGGCAAAATCAGGACAATATGAACTCGCTATCAGTGGTGACGATCAGGTGATCTTTGTTGCCAGCATGGACAGTTGGCGGCTCAAATCTCTGGTTCCGTTAGATGAGAATAGTCGTCAGGCAATCTATCAAAGTCGCCGTTATGCTAACCGGATCATTACGGCGCTCACCGTAAAGCCGCCCTACTCGCCTTTTGAACATTCGGTAACAGCACCGATTTATCAAATTCCCACCGATGATGGTAAAGCTCAGTATATTGATTCTCGCAGTGAAATGACCAAAGCTGGCTGGAATGTGCATGTCATGACTCCGGTAAAGCCATTATATTCCGCGTTACCGCCGCTACTGATGTTATCTGCTTGCCTTTATCTATTGGCGGCGTTGGGATTACTGTTCAGTCTTGAACGTCGTAAAAACATGCAGCGAATGCAGTTAGCACAACAATTGTTGGAACATCGGGTTCAGGAACGTACACAAGAGTTACAAGATGCCAACGATAAGCTTCAGGAAACACAAGACGAACTAGTTCAGGCCGCAAAACTGACGGTTATAGGCAGCCTTTCTGCCAGCATTAATCATGAAATCAACCAGCCGTTAGCCGCGTTACGCAGTTATGCGCAAAATACCCAAATTTTGCTGAGCCGCAATATGCAGGATAAAGCGCAGGAAAATCTGACCACTATCATCAGTCTGGCTGACCGACTGGCGGATATTGTCTCGCAATTCAAAAGTTTTACCCGCAAAAACAAAGGTCAGGATAAGCTTACCGATATTCGTGCGACCGTCGAAGATGCATTGACCATTGTCACTCCGGAAATTGAAAAGCAACATGTTGAATTGCAGATACAAATACCAGACACCCCATTACGGTTTTTTGGTGATAAAGTAAGATTACAGCAGGTGCTGGTAAATCTAATCAGCAATGCCATCACCGCGATGCAGCAATCTGTAGAGCGGCGGCTAAACATCACTATCAGCGCCGGAGACCAACTTTGTATTGAGATCCGCGATTCCGGTCCCGGGGTAAATGAAAGCCAAATGGAAAAGATATTTGAACCGTATTTCACAACCAGCCAACGACAAGGACTAGGATTGGGCTTGTCTATCTCCCGAAGGATTGTGGAATCGATGAATGGCAGTATCACCGTAGCCAATGCCGCTAGCGGCGGTGCCGAATTTAAGATCTTGCTGCCATTATGTCCTGCAGAGGAACACGCATGAGCAATGAAGACATCACTGTGCTTGTTTTGGATGATGAGCCTCACATCGGTACAGTGTTAACACAATTATTTGAATTAGAGGGTATTTCTGCCAAATCCAGTACCCAGCCTCAAGACATTTTAAAACTGCTTGATAGAAACTGGATGGGCGTTGTCATCACGGACGTCAATATGCCGGGGATGGATGGCATCAGTGTGATGCATCAGATCCAGCAGCGAGATGCCGATATTCCGGTGATTTTAATTACCGGTTTTGGTGATATAGCAATGGCAGTCAGTGCCGTAAAACAAGGCGCTTATGATTTCCTGGAAAAGCCGTTTAACAACGAACACATTCTTGATGTTGTCAAACGGGCATTGGAGAAACGAGCACTCACATTAGAAAACCGTAAGCTGAAACAGGAACTGGAATCCCAGAGTCTGCCGGGCCCCCGCATCCTCGGTAATAGCCCTGGGATCCGCCAGATGCGTCACATCATCCATCAGGTACTGGATACCCCCGCCGATATATTGGTACATGGCGAAACGGGGACAGGGAAAGAGCTTGTCGCTCGTTATCTGCACGACCACAGCCCCAGAGGTGCCGCTAATTTTGTTGCCATTAACTGTGGTGCTATTCCAGAAACCATTATCGAGAGTGAATTATTTGGTGCCGAAGCCGGCGCGTTTACTGGTGCGGAAAAGACCCGCATTGGGAAGTTTGAATATGCTAACGGCGGCACTTTATTTCTGGATGAAATCGAAAGCACGCCAATGTCACTGCAGGTTAAATTATTGCGGGTTCTGGAAGATCGTAAGGTGGTACGTCTAGGATCTAATAAAAGTATCGATCTGGATATTCGCATTATCGCTGCAACTAAAGTGGACCTAAAAGCCCTGTGCGACAAAGGGGAATTTCGTCATGATCTCTTCTATCGGTTGAATTTAGTAACCATTGAAATCCCGCCGCTGCGAGACAGGAGAGAAGATATTTCGTTGTTATTTCTGCATTTTTCCAGAGTAGCGTCCGCCAGGTATCACAAAGAGCTCATTGCATTGGATGCGTCACAGGTTGCCCGATTAAGTACTTATGAATGGCCAGGTAACGTGCGCGAACTGCGTAATCTTGCGGAACGTTATGTGTTACTTGGCGCAGACGCAGCTTTTGGAGCCATGAGCAGTGGTGACCCACTCCACAGTGGTATGTCACTCACTCAGCGGGTGGAGTTTTTCGAACGCCTACTGATTGAAGATGCCCTTAACCATAATAAGGGCTCAATTAAAAACACCATGGAACAGTTGGAATTGCCACGTAAAACGCTCTACGACAAAATGCGCAAATACGGACTGGAACGCAAAGATTTCATTAATGATGAGCTTTAACTAGCTGAGGTTGTGATGCAGCGGCGGCCAGCCGTTGCTCACTGCCCAATCGCCACACCGCTATGGTTATCACCACCATCAACAGTAATGAACCCACCACAATGCCCTGCCAGGCATTATGATGCCAGAACATCATCAGATAAGGCCCCCCCATCGCAGCGCCAAAATAGTAAAAACATAAATACAGAGATGTTGCCTTAGCTCGGTGACGATTTGCCCGCATCGCAACAAAAGAGTTACAACAACTGTGCGTAACAAAGAAGCCACAGCTACTGAGCAAAAAGCCAATACAAATGGTGATTTGATTTTCTACCAGTGTCAGTAAGGTGCCGGATAGCATCAATAACAAGGAGATCTTGAATAACGGTAACTGCCCATGGCGTGAAATCCAGCGCGCGGTAAAATATGAGGCAATGGTACCGCTGGAATAGCAGAGAAATATCAAGGTAGCCTGAAACCGGCTCCAGTCATAAGGTTCATCCATCAACCGCAATTGAATGAAACTGTACTGGTTCACCATCATCATAAAGGTCACACCACCGATGATATAAGCCAGCCGCATTTGGCTGTCTTGCAGATGCCGCCAGAAGCCGCGCAGATCGATGAGGCCTTCCTGGCTGAATTGCCAGTGCCGAGCACGATGTTCTCGCTTGGTGGCACTGTCAGTACTGGGCAGCAACCATTGGGTAATCGCCACGCCAATCATGCTTACGACTAACAGCACCCACATAGCACTTTGCCAATCCAGATACTGAGATAACGCCCCACCAAGTAACCGCCCGACAATCCCCCCAAAACTGTTGGCCGTGATATAGACTGCGGCGGCTTTTAACATGGTCTGCGGCTGCAATTGCTCTTTGAAATAAGCCATTGCAATTGCCGGTAACGATGCCAATAAAACACCTTGCAACAAGCGCACAGCAACCAGGCCATTAAAACTATCCACATAAATCAGCAACAGATTGGACAATGCCAATGCCCACAGGCTCCAAACAATCGGCTTGTGGCGCCCAATACGATCCGAGATTACCGCATAGATAAGCAACGAAAACGCTAGCGTAAAACTGGTGACAGATAACACCAAGGTAGAGCGGGCAGTCGATACATGAAAGTGTTCAGCGATCAGCGGTAACATCCCCTGCATCATGTACAAATTGATGTAAATGCCAATTGAAGCTACGCATAACGCCCAGATCAGCCGGGTATCCCGAGACATGCGTGCCAGTGAGCCGCTTACCATGATGTGACATACCTCAAACTTTTTATCAACTGCACTAAGATTAGCACGCGCTAAAACATAACAATAATAGATAAAAAATATGACTTTCATTGTTTTTTGTTATGCTAGTCACTACCCATCCTTACCTTTATTGATAAAGCCGGGCAATGGACATCAAACAGCTGAAACATCTGGAAGCACTTATCCGCTATGGCAGCTTCACCCGTGCGGCGGAGAAACTTAACATGGCACAGCCAGCGCTGAGCCAAAGCATTAAACGCCTGGAGCTGTCATTGGGGGTAACGCTGGTAGATCGAAGTCAGCGTAAGCAAGAAAGCGGCCTCAAATTAACGGCTGAAGGCGAAACGCTACATCAACATGCACTGTTAATTCTGAAACAGGTACAACAGGCCGAAAACCACATCCGTTCGATGGCCCAATTGTCATTGGGGGAAGTACGCGTCGCCGTGCCTGGCATGCTCGGTTCTTTTTATCTCCCCAGTCGTCTGATGGCATTTCGGCACAAATATCCTGGACTGAAACTGTCGCTATTTGAGGGTGGAACCCGCGATGCATTGCGGATGCTTGATCAGCAGGAAGTCGATATTGCGATCATCACTGCACAGGATCTGAAACCTGAATTTGATTCGAAAGTACTGATCAACGAACAGATGGTGGTTGCCACGTCACCAGAACATCCATTAGCAGAGCAAAGCAGTGTTACCTTGGCACAATTCTTTGACCATGATTTAGTGATGTTCAAACGCGGCTATTACCACCGTGAGTGGATCCTTCAACAAGCAGAAGAGTTAGGGCTACATCCGAAGATCGCATTTGAAACCAACCTGATCAATCTTATCAAGCAGGTCGTCAGTCAGGGATATGCCATTACTACCGTATTGGAAATGGTGATCACCCCCAAAGATGGCATCGTGGCGTTACCTTTTTTACCGCCAGTGTATCTGGAACTGCATATTGCCTGGAAAAAACAGCGACCATTAAGTCAGGCCGATCAAGCGTTTGTCGCATTTTTGCTAGAAAACACCTGATCGCTTCAGCTCATTCCTTATTGATGCCGTAATCACGCAACTTATTAGCAATCGCGGTATGTGATACTCCCAGCTTTTTGGCCAGTTGCCGGGTGGATGGATAAGCGGGATAAAGACGACGCAGCAAGTTGGCCTCATACTGTTTCATCGCTTGCTCCAACGTCCCGTCGAACTGAGCATCGACGTAACCTTGAGCTTCATCATGATTAGGCAGTTTAAGCTGTTCAACTGACAGTTCACCGGCCCCATCCCACATAGACACCGCGCGGAAAATAGCATTTTTCAGCTGCCGTACATTTCCCGGCCAAGCGTATGACTGCATAAAGCTACGACATTTAGGGGATATCCGGCGTACCGGACAAGATAACTGAGCGCAGTAATGTGCCAAAAACATCTCTGCCAACGGCAAAATATCGACTTTGCGTTCCCGTAACGCTGGTAGATGAAATGCCAGCACATGGATCCGATGATACAGATCATCTCGAAACAGTCCTTGCTGACAGCGAGCAGGCAGATCCTCTTGGGTCGAACAAATAATTCTGACATCCGGTCGGACATCCTCTTCGCCCCCGACACGTCGAAAACTGCCATCCTGCAACAATCGCAACAGTTTTACTTGCGCCGCAGAAGACATCTCGGCTACTTCATCCAGAAATACGGTGCCGCCCTGGGCTTCCTCAAAAAATCCACGCTTTATCAGCTGGCCCTGACTGGCATATCCGAACAGTTCTTCTTCAACCGCACTATCAGGGATCGCCGCACAGTTGATGGCAACAAAGGGCTTTTCCCGACGCATACTGGCGTCATGACAAGCCCTGGCCATCATCTCTTTTCCGGTTCCAGTTTCCCCGGTGATAAGTAGCGGCGCATCAAGTTGCGCCATGCGTTCTGCTTGTTTGAGCACTTGCTGCATACGCTCACTCACAGCCAGCACATTGGCAAATCCTTTATTCTGACTTTGCAGTGCATTGAACTGCTGACCGACCCTGGCCGGACTTTTCAGCATCACCACGGCTCCGGCCCGAATTTCTCCTTCTTCGTCATCCGGTAGCATCACAGGTAACATCTCGGCCAGATATTCACTGGTGCCAATACGAACTCTGGCTGACTGTGGCAATAACTGCGGCTCACCCAGCCAACGTCCAAAATTGAATCCTTGCACCCAGTGATTTAAAGGTTCATCCAAAATTTCATGAACCTGCATTCCCAACATAAACTGGGCAGCGTCATTAGCAATACGTATTCGGCCTTTGGCATCGAGAGAAAAGACACCATCCGGCAGCGTCTTCAGCAGTGTTTTCAGCGCATAGTGCTCCTGCTCTGAAGGCATAAAGGCAACCGTTCTGACATCGTAGACAGCTTCGATTTTGCGGATCTGCGGCATCAGTGCGCTGAGCACATCAAATGAAATATCGGCAAATTGCAGATAGAAAAAACCTTTATTGCTGGCATCGATAGACATCAGATTGATGCCGTACGTTTCCAGCACAATCAATATATCTTTCGCCAGACCGACTCGATCCTGACAGCTGATTTCCAGACGCATAATGACGGCATTCCCTTATGATCTTTTAAGGCTTTTAGTTGGTGCTGCGGCATCTATCAGATACCCACACAGACTCGTTTATAACGTTAGAGGGTTCTGATCAAAGTGGCAAGACATCTTTACACTCAAAGATGGATTTGCACGTGACTGCCGAGAAAATAACCACCGCTACTAAATAACGATCCCGTTGTTAACCCCCTATAATTTTTATCGGATAAATCAGTTAACTCTTAGCCATGCAGGTTAAAACTGTCATGAAGCCCTCACGATTCACATAGCATTTATTTGCTGTTTGTTTACAATGACAAGCTTTCAGATGGCCTAGAAATAAAGGAAATGGAAGCCAATGAAATCCAGCATTATTCGTAAAGCCGTTATCCCTGTCGCCGGACTTGGCACCCGTATGTTACCTGCAACCAAAGCAATCCCTAAAGAGATGTTGCCGGTAGTAGATCGCCCGTTAATCCAATATGTTGTGAATGAAGCCATTGCCGCGGGTATCAAAGAAATTGTATTGGTGACACATGCCAGTAAAAATTCTATTGAGAACCACTTTGACACCAGCTTTGAGTTGGAAGCCCAACTGGAACGTCGTGTAAAACGTCAGTTGCTGGATGAAGTTCAGGCAATCTGCCCGAAAGACGTTACCATCATCAGTGTCCGTCAGGCAGAAGCCAAAGGACTGGGACATGCCATTTTATGTGCTAAACCTGTGGTCGGTGATAATCCCTTTGCTGTATTGCTGCCCGATGTCCTCATCGATGAAGCCAGTTGCGATCTTAAGCAAGATAACCTAGCCGCTATGGTTAATCTCTACGGTGAAACAGCTAATGGGCAGATCATGGTCGAAGGGGTACCACAGGAATTAGTCGATCAGTATGGTATTGCCGATGTCAGCGGTCAGAAGCTGCACCCAGGTGATTCAGCGCCGCTAGCAGAACTGATTGAAAAACCTGCCGTTGATGAAGCACCGTCTAACCTCGCCGTGGTAGGACGTTACGTCTTGCCAGCGGAAATCTGGCCACTATTAGCCAAAACACCTAGTGGGGCCGGTGGAGAAATTCAGTTAACTGATGCCATCGCTATGTTGATGCAACAGCAGCAAGTTAACGCTTACTACATGAAGGGTAAGAGCCATGACTGCGGTAACAAATTAGGATACATGCAGGCGATTGTTGAACATGCCGTACGCCATCGTGATTTAGGCGTCGAATTTACCCGTTATTTGAAGCAATTTGTGAAAGGATTGGATTGATGAACGTTTTGGTTACCGGTGGCGCTGGCTACATAGGCAGCCACACTTTGGTAGAAATGCTCAACGCTGGCATGGATGCGGTGGTTGTCGATAATCTTTGCAATTCATCGGCTGAATCGCTGTTACGTGTGGAGCAATTAACTGGAAGAACCGTACAGTTTTATCAGGGCGATATTCTCAATAAACCCTTGATGCAAAAAATATTCGCTGATCATAAATTTGATGCGGTTATTCACTTCGCTGGTCTTAAAGCTGTCGGAGAGTCCGTCGCAAAACCGTTGAAATACTATCAAAACAATGTGTGCGGCACCTTAATTCTGTGCGAAGTCATGCAGGAAGCCGGTGTGCATAATCTGGTATTCAGCTCTTCTGCTACAGTTTATGGCGATCCTGCCAGTCTGCCGATCACGGAAGACTTTCCCACCAGCGCGACCAACCCCTATGGTCAGTCCAAACTCATGGTGGAAAATATTCTGGCAGATTTTCAGCGCGCAAACCCACAATGGAATATCGCCCGGTTACGTTATTTCAATCCAGTAGGTGCGCATGAAAGCGGCATTATAGGGGAAGATCCCAATGATATTCCTAACAATCTGATGCCTTACATTTCACAAGTCGCCATCGGCAAAAGAGAAAAGCTCAGCATTTTCGGCAATGATTATCCAACTCCTGATGGAACGGGTGTCCGTGACTATATTCATGTTGTGGATTTAGCCATTGGCCATGTTAAAGCCCTGGAAAAGCTACAAACATCCCCAGGATTAGTCACCTATAACCTGGGCACCGGTCAGGGTTATAGTGTGCTCGATATGGTGAGTGCTTTTGAAAAGGCATGTGGTAAGAAAATTCCCTATCAGATAGCGCCACGCAGAGCGGGTGATATTGCCGCTTGCTATGCCGATCCTACATATGCGTTGCAGGAACTGGGATGGAAAGCGACACACACGCTGCAAGATATGGTGAATTCAAGTTGGCACTGGCAATCTAAAAATCCCAATGGATACCATGCCTAATGGTTGACTCTTTCCGTCGCCGTTTATTTTCTGGCAGTTCCAAAGCGGGCTCACTAATAAGACCGCCTTGGAGCGTGCCAGAAACAAAATTTACCGATCACTGTAGTCGCTGTAACAAGTGCATAGAAAGCTGTGAAACAAGCGTTCTGGTCATCGGTGATGGCGGATTCCCAGCCATTAACTTTCAGCGGGCAGAATGTACATTCTGCGGGAAATGCGCCGAAGTCTGCCCAGAACCGGTGTTTGAGTCCACGATTCTTCCACCATGGCAAATCGTGGCCAGTATCAAGCCAACTTGCTTAACATACCAAGGCGTCGCTTGCCAAAGCTGTAAAGACTTCTGTGGCGAGTCTGCAATCGCTTTTTCTCACAAAGTGGGCGAAATGCCGCACCCCCTTGTGAATATCTCACAATGCACCGGGTGTGGAGCCTGCGTGAGTGCCTGCCCAATATCCGCAATTAATATCAGTATCCCTAATACCTGATCCAATGACCAAATAAAGCGAAAGTTGTTTTGCTGTCGCCTGTCAAATCTTTGTGGTTTTGCTAAGGATAATTTCCCGATAACATCATGCTAACTTTGACTGCGATAAAAGGTTCGATAATGTTTGGTAAAAGCAAAAAAAACGCAGAAATTACTTATATTGCCGCCGGATGTACCATCACTGGAGAAACCGAGTTTATCGGCAACGCCCTGATTGGTGGCACTATTTTTGGGAAAGTGGTCGCAGAGCAGAATGTCACCATTGAACCTAAAGGTTTGATTGATGGCCAACTTGCCTGCCAAGAATTAAAGGTATCCGGCATATTTAAAGGCAAACTTCAGTGTGAACGACTCATCATTACCAGTTCTGGCACTGTGGAAGGGGAAGTGGCAAGCAAAACCATGGAAATTTTTGAAGGTGGCCAATTTATTGGGGTTCGAGTCAAAGAAGAGATGAACCTGCTGCAAGATCTTAATAGCGAAAATAAACTTAATAAAAACAATTTGTTTGAAGGGCTTGAGTTGCAATCTGAGTAATTGAGCAAAATTTGAATGTAATTTTGTCTAACCACGTGGCGAGGCTTATGACATAGATCACAATTTTATTACATGAAAAGCTGAAATACGCATATAAGGCGGGTTATCACAGTTATTTTCAAAACTTATGTTTAGAATTACATGATATTTCGTAAGTTAATTAACTTTAACTAGATTTCAGCTTTCGAGTAGATATCTCTATGGCAAGCCGACTTTTAAAGCAATTGTGTGATTTAGACATTTTCACACTCATGGTGTTCAAAACCATTTACGAAACCGGACATGCGAACATAACGGCAAGGGAATTGTCAGTCTCAGCTCCCAAGATTAGTCGTTGCCTTAGTTCTCTCCGCCTCGCCTTTGATGACGAGCTGTTTTATCGACGCCAACAGAAACTGAAAGCAACACCGCTGGCAGAAAATCTGTATCGTCCCGTATGTGATTTCATCCAATCAGTTTACCAACTGGAGTTGCAGGCTAACGGCAGTCGAGATTGCCGTGCTGAAGGTTGTCTGCACATCGCCGTGGGTTACGGTTTGATGAGTGCCCTATCCAAAATATTTGGTCAGAAAGACATGGCCGACAAACTCGGCAAAGTGCGCTTGTATAAATGGCAGAGTGACTCTGCTGATCTGATCCACAGCGGAGAGCTCGATCTTGGGATCAGTATGGATTTGCCTGAAAATCAGGAATTGCAACTGACCAACATCGGTGAGTGCCAGGAAATTGGATTGGTCTGCAGAAAAGACCATCCGATTTGGCAGCAATCCCCGAATATCACCTTGGAACAGATAGCACGTTACCCCTTCGTGTACATGTGCATCCGCAATTTTAACGAACGTATTGATCCGTTTGAACTTTATTGCCAGCAGGAAAATATTCCCACACCAGAAATGGATTGTGTTGAAGATTTCGAAGAATGGTATGCGCATCTGCTGACAATGAACAGTATTGCATTTGTACCCGCGACAGAATTGTGTCAAGCCGAAAGGATCAGCGAACTTAAATGCCGATTGTTACCTGCAAGTGAAGTGAATAAATTGCAGAGAACGCTGGCATTACCTTGCTATCAATTGATTGAAAAAGCGGACGACTATAGACGGTACAGCACAGAGCAACGCCAGCTAATTTTAGATGTTATTTCCAAGTTACTGAGCTTCAGAGCTATTTCTGACGAACGACAATTTGGCACCTAAAACACCTTTGATCGAGATGGCCAGTACCTTGCTGTAGTGGAAAGTTGGCCATTGATTCACTTAGTTTTTCTTATTTTTTAGACCCTCATTTGTAAATTTCTATAATTAAAATTACTTATTTCAGTTTTAGAAATTTCTATTTTGCTTTTTTAACCCATATTTCACAAATTGTGCATGTACTAACGTAATACCTCATTAGTTATAGGTATATTTATGGGTACTGCAAAATAGCAGTACACATATATGAACAAGGGACGCAATGATGAAAAATCATAACAAGTCATTACTCGCGTTATTCCTGGTGGGCCTTTTCGGGCTCTCTGCCTGTACATTTGATGGCAGCGATGGGAAAGACGGTGTAGACGGTACTAATGGTACTAATGGTACTAATGGTCAAGATGGAAAAGACGCTAGTTCAGCTGTTTCTGCCGCTTACAAAGCTGGCGATGTTACTTTAACGATTAAGCCAGAAGAGAGCACATTGGCAGGTGCCGGTACATTTATGCTTAAATTTACCGCCACCGCTAAAGACCAACTTGGTGATACCAAACCGCTGTCCGGTCTTAACAAAATCCGCCTTTTTGCTGCTGCCGTAGTGGCCAACACCAGCCATGATGGTCCAGCGCTGTACTGGAACCCCGTTGGCTCTTCTATGTATTGTACAGACAATGGTCTGAGTGGTTCATCAAACGCTTGTACTTTAGTTGAAGATCCTGCCAATCCAGGCAGCTATACCGGTACATGGACCTATGATGGTGCAGCCCCCATTATGGCTGCTGACGATGATCTGAATGCCCCTCATCGCATTGTGACTCGTATATACAATGTGAAAGACGCTAACAGTGTTGACGGTGCTTACATCACTGACAATATTCTCTCTACTTTAACTTATATTCCTGCGACAGGTGAAACAGGTGTTGCTTCTGGTAAAGACACTGTATCCGACAGCGCTTGTAAAGGTTGCCACGGTGAAAACCCTAGTACTGGCGGTATCTGGAATATCAAAGCACACGGCAGTTACCAAAGTGTGCAAAACTGTGTTTTGTGCCATAACCCTTCTCGTCCTGAACATACCGATCCAAAAGATAAGGTCTTTGGCCGAACAGTTGACCTGCCAGCGATGATCCACCGCATTCACGCCGGCGCAGAAATTGCTCCGACAAGAGTAGTTGATGCTGCAAGTGGCCTGACCATGGGTGATTTAGGTTTCATACAGGACTCTGAATGGGTTGATATCAAATATCCAGCTCCATTGACTGAATGTACTGTTTGTCACAGCAACGACGAAGGCAAAACCACTTGGAAGACCGAACCTACACGTGCAGCGTGTGGCGGCTGTCACTCCAATATCAACTTTGCTACTGGCGAAAACCATTTTGGAGGCATAGGTCTAGCTGATGACTCCCAGTGTAAAGCTTGCCACTCCAGTGGTAACTATTCTCCAGAAGTTGCCCACAATGTTGGTAAACGTGCTGAATATGCGAAACTGGTAACTGTAGACTTTACTAAGGCTACAGCAGCCGTGAATGCTACTGACAGCAGCAAAACAGATGTTACTTTGACCGTTGAAGTTTCTATCAATGGCACTCCAGTTACTGATGCCTCAGTACTGAAAGCTTACGATCCTAATATAACCACAAAAGATAAAAGCGGTAACGTCATCACCAATAGTGCATACAATCCTACTGGTATGTTCATGAAAGACAGCCTGATCATTGGTACTGTTGACTCTACAGGTGAAGTAACTGCATGGTCAGACAAAGGTGTTTCAACTCCTAAACTGTCTGCTTTCGATTTCACTGACGGTGTAGGCACATTAACAGTAACAGTTCCTGCTGCTATCGGCACTGGTACTATCTATGTTGGTACTGAAGATAGTTTCTGTGCTGATAATGGTGCAGCGGTTTCTTGTGGCACTGCGGATGCTCAGTTCGGTTCTGACAATCCTATCGGCGTGACTTCTACAGTGAAGTTCATTGATGTTGATGGCGGTACTGCCGTGACTGCACGTTTTGATGACCCAGCACGTATCACTGTAGCTGAATCCAAGTGTAATGCTTGCCACAGCACTCTAGACTATGCAAAGGGTTCACACGGTGTATATACCTTTGATCAATGTATGCAATGTCACAACAATACCCATGCAGGTTCAAGCACTAGACATGTTGATGGCTATGTAGATGCTGACGGCAATCTGGTACCTACTGGTGTTGTCTTCGCTAACCGTGACTTGGTAACTGTAGCTCACCGTATGCATAGTGGTCACTTTGGTGAAACTGAAGGTATCGTACTGGCTAAAGATGGTACTGTAACCGGTTACCCAGGCGTTCAAGGCGATTGCTCTGCCTGTCACAAAGACGGTGCAAGCTTCTTCGCTGCTGATGGTGGTTTGACATCAGGTAAACGCTCTATCGCTGTATTGCCATTCGATACTAACAATGATGGTACAATTGATAGCAAAGATACTACTTACTATGTATCACCAGTAGCTGAATCATGCCGTAGCTGTCATACCAGCGAATCTGCTGCGGCTCACTTTAGTTCAAATGGTGCAATTATGGCCAGCGACAAGATTGACGACCCTAATGACATATCAATAGAGTCTTGTGCAACTTGCCATGCTCAAGATAAGTCCTTCGGTATCGAGAAGTTCCACGTAATCAAGTAAGGAATCTTCTGGGCTTCCTGCAAGACCCCAGATATTCCCCCCAAAAGGAGACCCGCAAGGGTCTCTTTTTTTTTGCCCGTTACTCGTCCTAAATAACGTTTACACTTTTCAGACTTTTTGAGAATGTAATGACATCAACAACTAAAGGCACTCAAGGTGATTGTTCCTTTGCTTTGAAATTGGCTGTTGTAGACCAAGTTGAAAAAAGGCGAAATGACGTATCTTCAAGCTCAGACGTATTTAACCGCGAGTTTCCAAATGCAGAGTCCCCCCTCGGGAACTATTACATGTGCTGTACTGCTAGTCGTCCGGCAATGACATCCACGCTACTTATCGACATTCAGCGAAAGGAACAGTACGTTACTGGTCTCTTTGCAGAAAGCATGAATAAATTGGCAATGAGGGATAGAGGATTAAATCCCGATTTACTTAACCTGTCTTTTTACTTCGGTCGTAATCAAACTAAATATTTTAGAAGGGTAGGAACAATATCGGGATTGTAACGACGATATGCCTCATTCAAAAATTTATTGGTAATTTCGTTAAATATTGGGTTATCGCGAACACCATAATATAGCGGAGAGGTAAGCATAAACACCCCAAGTCCTGGATCCCCACTATCAATAAGCTGTATTGATTTTTCGAAACTCGTAAAAAGCGCTTCAGGTGAATAGTGATTGCTAAGGTAGGCCGCAAGTAAACAGCATCCAGAACCCGCAGTATAATCGCCAAAGAAACAAATTAGGACTTATTTGGGACTGTCACTATTGAAGACCTGCTGGACTTTATATTCCTTTAATTCCTTCAGCAGTTGTTGTGGTGCCATCGGCAGGAATTCGGTAGGGATATACAGGTGAAAACCAAGATATTTGTCCAACATCAAGCAGCGGCGACCAAACATCGCCAATAAGCCGCGGTATCGATCACCATTCACCACCAACGGCTCAAACTCAGCTGACAGATAGTGTTCCAGGCTTTGCAAATCTTCATCATTCGCTACTGCGGTCATCACCAATGAGCGCTGTTCTGCCAATAAGCCAGTGGCTAACCGAGGAGAAATAACATCCAGTAGCGGATTCACGGCTTTCAGCTTGATCCCCAGATAAGGCAATGTCAGCCAATCGATGCCATGCTGGATCCGCAATAAATCAAAACGCTGAACATTATCCCAAGCGACTGTCAGCTGGCCTCGGCGGTGATAAAAGGTGAGTCCCTCGGGGGCCAGCCGCAACACAATTTCTGGCTCTATGCGCTTGGCAATTCCCAGCACCAGCGCAACCGCCCCACAGGAGAAAAAAATCAATGCGGGGACAAACAGCTCGCGCCAGACAATAAATAAACATAACCCAGTGAATAGGCTGATACTTCCCAGCAAGGTTAGCGTCACAGCATTACGCTTGCTTAACGTGCGAACCTCAATTACATCATTATTCATTTTATTAGGAATGGGCCTCTAGCGGAGTTCACATACCTAACATAATACGAATGCTTAACCAGGTCATACCTAAATATTCGTGGATCGCCTTTGCAGACTTATTCAGATTCTCAGTGCTAAAGCGCCACCAGTGATCACGCCGTGCCAGAAAGTCAGTAGGTGCAGCGACTGGGTCCATTCCTGCCATCTTAAAAATCTTCATGGCACGCGGCATATGCGCTGCAGACGTCACCAACACCAGTTGACGGCCCCCCACGGCATCCTCTCCCATATCGGTCGCCGATGCACCAAAAGCTTTTCTCAATGCCAGCGCTTCTTCTATGGTGTCGCGCGCATCAGACAGTTCGAGGATCCTTTCAGCATTTGCGCCCATATCCACTGCAGCATCATGCATTTGCTGTGCATGAGAGGTTGAATTTATGCCGCCGGTCCAGCCACTCACGACCAGTAGACAATCAGGACTGTTAGCCTTCTTCACCTGAGCAACACCTTCAGTCAGTCTTGCCAATGCGGTGGTGGAAAGCTTATGGCGAGCTTCTCCCACAATTGCATCATCATGCCCAGAACCAAGCACCATCACGACACTGGCATGTTTAGGTGTATCGGTCCTTACAGCGTATTGTTGTTCTAAGGGCCAGAGTAACCAGTAACTGCCAAAACTACTGCTGAGTAATAACAGCCAGGTCATCGACACCAACACTAACCCCTTGGCAAGTTTTGGCTTGCGACGCCAGAACCACAATGCCAATAACAGCAAAATCACGGCCAGAGGTATTGGCATGAAGAGTTGAGATATCAGGTTTTTAATCAGAAACATGGGTATTCACATCTAGGGTATTAATCTTGGATCAGTGTACTGGCAAGGCTTTGTCCCGGCCAGTGAACTAATCTTCATAAAATGACTATAACGGCCATAACCAGGCCGCACCGCGGACGCCGGAAGAACTACCATGCAGGTTTTTCACCACGGGAGTTTCACATTCGCCACCTAATACATAAGGTTTGAGCAAGGCGGGTAAACGCGTATAAATGGCATCCACATTGGACATTCCACCGCCTAAGACAATGACGTCAGGATCGAGAATATTGATCATCGATGCCAACGAGCGCGCCAGACGGTCAAGAAAGCGTTCAAAAGCAGCATTGGCCTGCTCGTCGCCCCGTGCGACCAACTGCATCACGTCGTTACCAGAAACCACGTTGCCATGCGTGGCTTGATTGTAATCTCTCAGAAAGCCCGTACCGGAGATATAACATTCAGTACAGTCATAGTTGCCACAGAAGCACTTAGCGGAGCGAAATTCCTCTGGGCGCATCCAGGGTAACGGAATATGGCCCCATTCGCCGGCAATGCCATTACCACCGGCATGGACTTTTCCATCCACGGCGATGCCGCCACCAACACCCGTTCCAAGAATCACGCCGAATACCATGCGCTTACCGGCACCGGCACCATCAACCGCTTCCGAAACTGCAAAACAATTTGCGTCGTTTGCGACACGGACCTGACGATCAAGCCGCAGCCCCAAATCTTTATCCAGCGGATGACCATGCAGCCATACTGAATTACCGTTTTTGACTTCTCCGGTAAACGGAGACACGACGCCGGGGATCCCCACACCTACAGTGCCCTCATGGCCTAACTGACGTTCAGCATCAGTCACCAAACTGCAAATAGCATCAAGTGTTCCGGGGTAATTTTTAGGCGTGACCACGCGTTGCCGATGGAGCTCTTTTCCGGCTTCATCCAAAGCCACCAGCTCAATCTTAGTGCCACCTAAATCAATCCCAAATCTGATCATTCTGTCTCCCCGGACATTACTTCTGAATCTAACAACCAATCTGCACTGCAGGCAATAAACCAGGGATTGGTCAATTGTGCGGTTTGGTTATATCGTAAAGGCTCACCACCGTCGTAACGCAGTAGTTTACCACCTGCATGTTCCAACACCGCTTGCCCTGCGGCGATATCCCACCAACTGGTATCACCCAATCGAGGATATAGGTCGGCCTGCCCCGCTGCCAGCAGACATAACTTGAGCGAACTCCCCACTTCAAGCAATTCAAAATTCTGGAGAGTTGCTAAAAAGTCTTGCAGTCCGGGCGTTACATGTGAGCGGCTACTTACTATTACCGGCGTATTACGGCGCGAAGGCGCACTGGCGGTGAGCGACGATACTTGATCTTTGATGATTTTCCAACTGCCAAGACCTTTGCAGCCGCAATAACATTCACCAGTCACAGGCACATAGACCACACCAGCAACGGCTTCACCCTTATCAATAAGCGCAATATTGACCGTGAATTCACCATTTCGTTTGATAAATTCCTTAGTGCCATCCAGTGGGTCAACTAACCAAAATTGTTGCCATTCCTTACGTTGTTCCCATGCAACAACAGATTCCTCAGACAACACAGGCCATTGCGGGAAATACCGTTGGAGGTTACGGTTAATGACTTGATGGCTAAGAAGATCCGCTTGGGTGACAGGCGTTTGGTCAGCCTTCAGTTCCACATTAAAGTCTTGTGTGCGATAGACTGACATTATCGCGTTGCCTGCTGCGATAGCAATCGCCTGTAATTGCTGCATCTGGCTATGATTCAGCATAACGACCTCAAAAGTTGCGCAGTTCTACTGCGTCAGCTATTGGAATTAAAGTAATCCAGCAGATCATCTACGGTACGATGCCCCCTACCCTTCAAAAACGATAGTAACGTCTTAGGAGCGTAATTTAATAAACGCTCATGGGTATAACCCGCTTCATCAATAATGCTTAACGCTTGGTCAAACTGACCCAGCGTAAATGCAATATGGGAATCTGATCCCATCACCAACTGCGCATCATATTTAACTGCCAATTTAGCAATAGATAAACAGGTCGGCTCACTCCCCTTTCGTGAGGAAACAAACGAGGAATTATTGATTTCCAACGCCACATTATATTTAGCGGCCGTTTTAACAATAATGTCCTGTTCGATGGGATAACGTGGATTTCCCGGATGCGTAATGATGTCCACCTTGCCGCTTTGAATGCATGCCAGCAGCGCTTCAGTATGGTTAGCCACATCAGTGGGCGGAAACACCGGTTCATGAAAACCTGCCTGCACCAGATCCAGTTCGGCCAGATAATCACCGAAGTAGTCAATATCCCCCCGTTCATTGCTGATATTGGCTTCAATGCCACGCAAAATTGCAACACCGTCGACTACCCGGGGTAACACTCGAAGATTTACAAAATGCCAGAAATGAGGAGCATCGGCCATCGCCGGGCCATGATCCGTCAGCGCAAACAATTGGATGCCACGCTGTTTAGCAACCGCCAGATAATCATGTACGGTACTGTAGGCGTGGGTGGAAGCGACGGTATGAGTGTGGGTATCGACCGGGAACATAACAATCCCTGCTGCAGTAAATGGGTGACTCAGGCATTAATTTTACCGAAAAGGTCACTTAAAAGACAGATTCAAGCCATGAGACATCAGAGCGCTTTCCCATTCCGTAGGTAATGCTGTGGCATTAGGAAAACGCCGATGAACCCAGCCCCCGTTAACAAGTGAGGACTTTGCCTTTATTAATGTCCTGCTGAAAAATTGCTAACTTTTGTTACTACCGATAATCCAGATAAGGCCAAGACCCACGGTGAAATTTGAGTTTGTTTGTAACAGCGGACTGTCAGTTGCACTTGAGCCGGAGAAGTTATCATATCGCGCAAATGCCGCTAGCATCATGTGGTCAAATTTAACCGCTATACCTGACGAAAATTCGGTCACTGCATAACCCGCATGGCTACGGTATGCTGGTCTGTCACTAGTCGCGTACTGATCAGAAACGCCATAAAAATAATTCAGATACTCAGCGTTCGCCCAGTTAAACGTGAGGCGATTGCTCCAAAAGAGCGTTTTGTCATTCCAAGTTGAGATAACTTGCTCTGACTCCAACCCGAAGCCTGCACGATAACCTATCTGGTCCAAATAACTAAAATCCGTAGCAAAGGCCTTTCTACCAAAGAGTTGGGCCCGGAGATATCCTTTGCGTTTTTCGGGCTCAGTAATATAAAACAACAACCGTGGTCCTGCTTCTAGCGTCCATCCCAGATCAGGCATGCCTGTGCGTACTGAAGACTTATCGCTGTTAACCGGAATAGCACCTGAGAATGAGGCTTCCAATTTCCAACGGTTGGATTGAAATAAATTGCCTACCAACCCTTCTCGGTCAACCTTGATGTGGTCATCTTTATAATAAAAATATGGCAAAGGTAAGACATACGAATCCTGATCTTTAGACCCCGGATAAGCGGGCAAACTAACAGCAACGACTCCAGCGCCATATTCAAATACTGTTTCAGCACGCACAGATGCGCTAAAGCTGATAAGCCCCATTAACACGATTGCAATTTTTCGCATAATTACTGCATTTTCCCCTGTCGATAGAATATCCACGCAATTTTTTACTATATTGTATTCTTTAAAAAAAATAACACGCCAACCCTAGTACAATCGTCGACCAAGCTAGTTTTATCGAATAATTCCGAGAGCAAACAGTATTTAGGGCAAAGATAGGTAACAGAGGAGTTTCCCCACGCGAAAAATGACTGAATTTAACCTCAGGCTATGCAAGTTTTCGGATTAATTACTGCCATAGTTCTGTAAATGTTGAGCTTCGCTATGTAACAACTCCGCTTGTGCACGTTTTAAATTTTTTTGCGCTTTTTCAAAATAGCTAGGAGATGCATCTATTGCTTGCTTGAATATGCTAATTGCCTTGTCATATTGTCCCTCCAGCATTAGAAAATAGCCAAGATCATTTAATGCGTCAGCTTTATTCATGGTTTGTTCAAACATCGACAACGCCAAATCATCTTGGTGTTTTCTAATATATATCAGCCCAAGATTAGACCAAGCGCGGGCGAAACTTGCATCATCTTGAATTGCTCGTTTTAAGTAGCTCTCAGCCTGTTGCAAATCGCCACTAAGGTAGTAGGAATAGCCTAAGTTAGTCGCAAGAGCTGCTGAATGTGGCTGATAATCGAGCGCCAGATGGAAATAGTCTCTGGCCAACTGATGGCGATCTTGTAAGTCATTCAATACACCTAATGCATTGTAAACCCGCAGTGGCGATTGTTGATCCAGTGGAAAGTTGGCCGGTTGGGATATCGTGCTGCCTTTGTTTTCTTTTAATCGGCGCTGATCTAATTCGATGGCTTTTTCCAAATGAATACGCGCTTGGGCATATTCATGTTGATCCATTTCAATAATTCCTAGCTCTGCATGAGCCAATATAAAATCTGGATCTAACTGTAATGCCTCATTAAAAGCGCGAAGGGCAATATCTTCATTACCTCGCAATGTATGAATTTTAGCAATCTTGTAGAAAGTTTTTGCATTGGTCGGATTGAAATCCAGCGCCTGAATATATAAATAGAGCGCTTTATCCAAACGCCCTGTTTGTTCCTCCTTCAGGGCTTTATCTAATGCTTCCTGTTCACTTTGAGGAGGAGCTTTCGGTCGCGCGACCAGCCGCGTTTGATCGTCGAAAAGATCTTGTCTTTGAGGTTCCTGTTTAACTGCCTGGGGTGCCGAATGGCTGGCACATCCCGTAAGATACCCGCCAGCTATTATCAACATCCCCAAAAGAAGTGGTGTGCTAAAATTGCGAGCGTTTAGTTTCGACAATGACCCCATAGTTTCGCTCCATGCAAATGAAAGGCATCAGCCATTTAACAGTGCTTAAAATGCTTGTCCCCACACTTTCATAACTTTGAGTACTGCAGGCCCTACGGCCACAATGAAGAATGATGGCCAAATACAGAACATCATTGGGAAAATCATCTTAACTGCCAGCTTGGCCGCTTTTTCCTCAGCTTCCTGAAGCCGTTTATTCCGGTATTCATCGGAAAATACCCTCAAGGTTTCAGCAATCCCAGTCCCTAACCGGATGCTTTGTGAAATGGCTGAATTAAGCCCCTTAATATCTTCCAGACCAGTACGTTCAGTAAATTCTTGTAACGCCACCTTGATCGTCAACCCCGCACGAGCTTTAGAGCAAACCAGTTCTAATTCACTGGCCAGTGCGGGGTGACTAAACGCCAACTCCTTGGCAACGCGGCTTAATGCTGCGAGTAACCCTAAGCCGGCCTCACAGCAGACAACCAACAAGTCCAACGCATCAGGAAAACCTGTTCGCAATAGCCGCATGCGTCGAGTCGCCATGGATTGCAAAACTAACGACGGTGATAAAAAAGCAATGCCAACAATCAAACACACAATGTAAATACTGGCAAGTGCCGATAAATCCGAAAATATGTTGAGGACAAGAATCGAAATGCCGGCCCCCAGTAACAGCAATAACAGGCGAATAGCACTAAACACCGCTAACGCACTTTCAGAATGTAACCCCGCATGGATCAATAAACGCCGGGTTTCGTCATTCGAAAGGTTTAGAAATGGCTGTTTACCTAACTTACTTATCCCATGTTCCAAGGTACTTGTCATATTGTTAGAGGCCTTGGGACTCACAGCTTCATGTTGACTCAGCCCCTGCATTTTTCGCCTGACAGGCGAATAGACTCCGGAGATCAACAAGGATACTGAAATGGCTAATGTCACCCCGGCAATCGCTGCCACAGAGTAGATGGCCCACTTTACATGCAGGGGGTCATCAAAAATAGTACTGAATAGTCCGATTAAGTATTCCATATTATATGTCTATCCTAATCAGTTTACGTATCCACAATCCACCGACGACCATGCCGATGGCGCCCCAAATCAGTAATCGTCTCCCATCTTCAGTACCGGTTAATTCAGCAACATAACCCGGCGTTTGGATATAGATAACCGCAAATAAAACGAAGGGGAGCAAAATCAAAATCCAGGCAGATAAACGACCTTCTGCCGACAATGTTTTAACACGACGTCTAAAGGTAAAACGTTGACGTATTACCGTTGAAAGATTCTCAATGTTCTCAGCAAGATTACCGCCCGTTTCTTTTTGCACCATGACAGCGCTAGCAAATGCCATCGCAGAAACACTTGGAACTCGCTCGATAAACCCCAATAGTGCACGTTTAGTATCTTTGCTGTAATTGATATTGGCGAACATCAGGCTAAATTCTTTTGCCAGAGGTCCCTGCATTTCTTCTGTGACTAATTTGATTGCATCCGAAAATGAATATCCGGCCTGCAATGCCCGGCGTATTACATCCAATGCATCGGGGAAACTGCTTTCTATCGCATCCATTCGCTTTGTGATATCACGATTAAGCTTGAAGTAAAACAGCATGATAGTGACTATACCAACGAAGCCACCGGCCAATGGTTCACGTAGGTAAAACCAACTGCCGATCCCAAGCACTAAAGCACTGCCGACTGCCATCAATAGAAACTGATGACCCAATAATTTGTAATCAGCCAGTTCCAACCGGTCGCTCAAATTCTCAATAAACTCAATGCGCTCTAATGCTCGGCCTATAACCCCTACTTTGCTCAGACGGTTTCTACGTAATAGCGACGTTTCAAAATTCTTGTCACCTGCCTCCTCTGATAACTTTTTAAGACGTTTACGCACTAACGACGTATTTGCCCGCTGAGGGCTGTATACCGGTAAAAATAGCGCCTGTGAGAGAAATATCACCGCAATAAATATCAACCCCAGGAAAATAACTTCATTAGAAAACATAGGCAAAATCTCCTAATAATTCGCGAAGTTGTCATCACAGTTAAACAGCTGATAAGGTAAATCGATACCTTGTTGCTTCAATTTGCTATGGAAGCCCGGGATAACTCCCGTGGCTTCAAAGGCCCCGATGATCTTGCCGTCAGCATCAATGCCTTTACGCACAAAATGGAACAATTCCGACATAGTGATAACCTCACCTTCCATGCCGTTGATCTCCTGGATACTGGTGACTCGCCGGCGACCATCTTCCTGTCTTTCAAGTTGCACAACGAGGTCTATTGCTGACGCAATCTGAGTCCGGATATTACTGACAGGCATATCAAAACCCGCCATACACACCATGTATTCAAGGCGCCCCAAGGCATCTCTCGGACTATTAGCATGTAACGTAGTTAAGGAGCCTTCATGCCCGGTGTTCATCGCCGTCAGCATATCCAGAGCTTCGCCGCCACGCACCTCACCGACGACGATCCGGTCCGGCCGCATACGTAAGCAGTTTTTAACCAGATCCCGCTGAGTCACTTCACCGCGGCCTTCGATGTTTTGTGGACGTGTTTCCAACCGCACAGTATGAGGCTGCTGCAACTGCAGTTCTGCAGAATCTTCGATGGTGACGATACGTTCATCGGCTGGAATATAACCTGATAGCATATTAAGCAGGGTTGTTTTGCCACTGCCTGTCCCACCGGAAACCAAAATATTGAGCTTACCTTTGACGGATCCCTTAAGCAGTTCGACCATATCTTCTGTAATTGAGCCGTACTGAATAAGCTCACTCGCAGTCAGTTTATCAACCGAGAAGCGACGAATTGACAGTGCTGGACCGTCCAGCGCCAATGGCGGAATAATGGCGTTAACCCTGGAGCCATCATCAAGCCTGGCATCTACCATAGGTGATGACTCATCAATGCGGCGACCAACATTAGACACAATACGATCGATGATATTCAGCAGATGGGAATTGCTGTGAAACTTGATGTCGACGGCTTCTAGTTTTCCGTAACGTTCTACATAGACACGGTCAAATGAGTTAACCAAAATATCTGAAATCGTAGGGTCCGCAAGTAAGGTCTCCAAAGGTCCTAACCCAAGGACTTCATCAATAATTAACTTAACGAGACGCTGACGGGATGCCAAATTGATCGGCATATGCATGTCACCCATCAGTCGCTCACAAATCTCGCGGATCTGCTTTCGGGCATCGTCTTTGGAGATGGTCTCGATTAACGACAGATCCATAACACTCAGCAATTTATTGTAAAGCTGGATCTTCAGTTCCTGTTCTTCAACACTGAGGGGTTGATATGGTTGAGTCGATACCTTGCTTTCCATCCGTGATCCCCCTTATCTCTTATTTCCCGAATAGACGTGACAAAAAACCTGATTTGTTTTTTTCCTGGCTATCATGGATCGGAAGAAAATGCGTTGTAAGCGCTGTTAGATCTTTGAACATCTGTTGTCTTTTTGCCACTTGAGTGATGGGTAATCCGAGGTCAACACATTCACTTGCCAGCTTGAAATCGTTCGAGACCACAAATACTGAATCAACGCCTACCACATTCTTGATATCAGAGAGCTTGATAGCCGAGTTAGCTTTATCATATCGGTTGACCAGCAGATGAATGCGATCTTTGCTGATACCCATTTTATTGACGAGCTGATGCACCAGCGCCTGAGTTTCGCGAATGAACGCCAGATTCTGTTGTGTGACAACCAGGAGATCAGCATTACGCAGAAGTTCAGCGTTCCAGGCTTCCAGACCGCGCGAAAAGTCGATAATGACTTGAGAATAATGTTGGCGACATTTCCATATCAAATCATAGATTTTATTGAGTTTAATTTCCTCACGGGCATTCATTAAGGAGAACGGTGCCGCTGCCAATAAATGCAGACTATTCCATGAAGTCATAGCACTCTTCAGCGCGATCTCATCCATGTCATCCAATGACTGTAAGGCTTCTGCAATGAAATAGTTCGGTTCGAGACCCAATATGTGGGCCAACGAGCCATATTGCAGATCAGTGTCCAGCAATGCTAAATCGCTGTGTTCCATCTTGGCTGCAATCACCGCCATACATGCAGCAATAAAACTGGCACCGGCGCCCCCTTTGCCATTGACCACTGCCAGTACCGGCGACAACTTCGCAGTCTCGCTTAATTGCAGAGATATTTTTTGTAGCGCTTGAAATAATTCAACATCGTCGGCACCCAGCGGGATAAAATCACTTACCCCATATTGAAAAGCCAGACGAAGGACAGTTTGTGGCGAATCCTGCCCGAGAATAACAATATCAACACCATAACTTGCTGCGCATTGCAGCGCTGCTTCAGCTTGAACAGTATTATCCGGCAACACTAACAAGATGAGATTGAAATGCCGACCAGTGTCACTAGTGGTTTTCCTACGGGTAATATCAGCAGTCTTTTCCCATGTAAGATTGATGCAACTATCCAAGTTCTTTTCCAGATGCGGTAAGAACTTTTTTTGGCTGTCCAATAGCAATGCAGTAATTGGGAAGGACATAGTAATCGTTGCCTTATCATTAGGAACAGCTGATTCATTGACGTCTGAAACCAATAATTCCAACGGCTTATCCATGATTTCTCCCTTACATAAAACGCCTTATGTTTACTATAGTCGTGATCCGTAAGGTTCACTGTTATTTATTGGCATGTTGTGGTTCCTCCAGGAAAGACACCCAGACTCTCGCGTGGCAACGTGGTGGTAAATACTGGAGAATTAAGTGTGCGGTACAAACCTGGAACGAGAAACTCGTGCTGATAATTACGAATTTGCGCCTGAACAAAAGAAATATCGGCGCCATTAGCTTGAGTTGCCGCGGTACCGTCATATTTTAGGTAACGAATAAGCACATTACTGGCGCTGAGATTGGGAATTAACTTAGCGCCATTGAACAGCGCCAAATTGCTAATATCAGTCGCAGGACTACATACCACGGCGAGACGGGCAGTCCGACGTGAAGCTTCCTGCAACACACTGTAGGTGTAGAACAAACGCCCGATTTCTATTGCGCTAAACAACAGCACAAAAAAAACACCTGCGACAATAGCGAATTCCACCACATAAATTCCGGATTGCTTTTTCATAATGCAGTCACCGCGTAACTGGCATTGAGATTAAAACTCAGATCAATACTCTCGCCGAATCCAAATACCGGCAGTGTCTCAGAGAACAACGGTTGCCAATCATAGTTCGCACTTACCATGACCTGTCTGCTCCCCGAAGGCGCATTGGCAATATTGACGTTAGCGATTGATAAACCATAAAGCAGTGGCGTTCCGCTGCCAGCAATGTTGCCATATACCAACAGATTTTTAGTTTGAGTGATGCAATTGCCACAATTAGCGTCAGACAGCGGACTGGGTAATGTTGTTGTCACCCTTTTATCCGCGTTATTAGCGAGGTATCGGCCAGCATCCCTGACCA
Organism: Shewanella sp. A32; assembly: GCF_029167175.1. Classification (NCBI taxonomy): domain Bacteria; kingdom Pseudomonadati; phylum Pseudomonadota; class Gammaproteobacteria; order Alteromonadales; family Shewanellaceae; genus Shewanella; species Shewanella sp. A32. The sequence goes on along the minus strand of NZ_JARFTS010000027.1, from coordinate 14,665 downwards.
GCTTGGTTAGGGTATTGTATTGATATAACGCACGGCCTAGCTCAGCCGTGGCGAAGATCACCAACAAAAAAAACGGTAATAAAATGGTCAGTTCTACTGCGGCAACACCTTTTTGACTTGATATATGCATGTAGACCCCCTATGAATCCGGACTGTCAGGATCTCGATATAAAACAATCGTCGAGGTATTGCTGACAAAATTAGGATCCAGAGAAGCATTGCCAGCCCCGGCGCACTCTTCAACAAATTCACCGATAACATAGGCTTCATTACCTTTTTGCTCCACATCCTGCGTTAAGAAGAAACATCCTGTGGTCAAGGTCGTAATATCATTTCGCCCGTTAGTTAAGCCGTCACACTTACCAATGACTACTGGCAGATTACGTCTGCCTGCCGCTGCAGGAGGTGTTTCATCAATACAGTTGCCAATATCCTCATTAGCTAGGTACTGTGCATGCGAATAATAGGCCTGTCCTGCCGGCATCGGAATGATGTTGCCATCGCTATCAACATCCACGCGATCCCCCTGACAAACATTAAAATCCCGGGGATGATCAGTGGCATTCAGCCCCCCGCCTTGCCACTCACCAAAGCGCGTGTTAAGTCCCTGTACTACCGGTCCAACTTTGTCACCTGGCTCGGTTGGCACAGTGTCGCCAGCTTCAATACAAGTATCAGGAGAGAATTCGCCCGCCAAGGCCTTACGGATCTCATCGCCACCGGTACCGGACAGCGCAAGCAACTGAAAATTACCTGGGCCTAGCGCACTGTTCTGATTGGCGCTGGACTTCATCGCATATAGTGTTTCCGTCTTAATACCATAGGGTCCATCAGGGTCATCTGGATCATCATTCACCGCACACACCAATAATGGCACTATGCGATTATTACACACGATATCTGTACTACGACCTGCCACCGCAGATGCACGAACACGTTTATTAAAGTTCATTACCTGCGCCAGATAATTACCTAATGACACCTGTTCAACCCTCACCCGCACATATTCGGAACCTTCGGCTAGCGTGGGGACGAAGGGATCTGGAAGGGCTGAAAACTCAACAACCACATTGGCTGTCACCTGGGTGCTGGTATAGATAGGAGAATCTAACGAAATATTAGAGCGAAGCGCATGGTTTTCACCATAAGCAAGGTTTTGAGACAGGATTAAAACCGCCGCCTGACGGGCATCAGCCAGGGTACTCCCGCCCTGCAACGATTTGGCAGCACTTAATGCTGCTGCATCCACGGCATTTTGCAGTCGCCCTTTGCTAAGCAACATATCGCTACCATCTAGTGCTAGCGCCACTACAGCAATAATGGCAAACAAGCCGATGGTAAACATTACAGCAATTGCTCCGCGCTGGCGCGACTTACGTGATACCAATACCTTTTGCATGATGGGCTCCAACCGAACTCATATCATTTCGAATTCGAAATGATTGAGGTGTCCATCTGTTGACCACTAGTCGGTGCTACGCTGCTTTCTCGATAAGTCACCATCACCTTACGGCCATAGTTACCCTCGAGACTGAGGATCATGCCGTCATTGCGTTCGGCCGCGCTCGGATCGAGCACTTGCACCTGCTTGATACGGTTGTAGCTGTCGACCATTGAAAAATCGTACAAACTAGTACAAGCCGACAACAATGCCAGTGGCATTAGAACAATGAAGTAGCAGGTAACTTTCACACTTCTATATAAAAATTTCATATAGCTAGCTCCGTTCTAAAGGGAATGACCGTACTTCTGTTGGGTGCCACTGTCTTCCAAATTGGCATTAGCTTTCGCTGGGACATATGGCGTCTCACTACGTTGCTGCGGATGCTCTTTTCTAGACATCTTACCTAAGAGATAAAACTCCACATCTGATGGCGTAACAAAACCATCAGTGGGTAAGGAAATATCTTTCTTATTGAAGGGTCTAACTAACCTTGGGGTGACCAGAATGACCAGTTCACTTTGACCACTGGTAAAGCTCTTACTCGAAAATAGTTGCCCCAAGATTGGGATATCGCCTAACCCGGGGAATTTATCGACGTTTTCCTGTAAGTTATCGCTGATCAATCCACTAATCGCTATTGTCTGCCCATCAGCTAATTCAACAGTAGTGGAGGTATGGCGTTTTACCAGCGCTGGAACCACCATCACTGTTGAGGTTGTACTGGAAGATAGCGTTACCGAATTAGCAGTGCTGATATCACTCACGACAACATTTAAACTCAGGTTGATCTTGCCCGAATCCAACACCGTTGGCACAAACTTCACTCCGACCCCATAATCCCGATATTGGATGGTGGTATCCCCATTTCTTCCCGGTACCGGAATAGGGAATTCGCCACCGGACAAAAATTCGGCTGCTTGTCCGCTCATCGCCGTCACATTCGGCTCGGCGAGTACTTTTGCCAGTCCATTCTGTTTAGCCACATCGAGCGCATAGTTAACCAGAAGCTCCTTATTGATAAATTGGGCAAAGAGCCCCTTACTTACGCCACCGGTGTAATCTTCCAGAAGTCCGGTTCCTCCACTGAGAATACCGCCAGACAGTTTGGCATCTGAGTTATAAAACAGGAACTTGGAGTCAAGCTGACGAGCAACTTCCCGTTGAACTTCAGCAACCACGACCTCCAACATCACTTGATGGCCACCACCAACACTCATCATGTTCAGCACCTGCCCCTTAGACTTGTCGATGGATGCCGCATCCACATACGCTTGGGCTAATTCCACTGCAGTATTCATTTTCTGCAGATTCGATGCTTGTCCACTCAGTACCAACTGCCCCTGAGAAGTCTGCACTCCGAGCGTCTCATCCGGTAAAAAATCATGTAATCGTTGTTTTAACCCATTGAGATCATGGGTAACTTCTATGTCCATCACCTTGACAAGGACATCGTCTTTATTCCAGATCATTACGTTGGTACTGCCTAAGTGCTTGCCCAACATATAGAGTTCGCTGTTGGGCAATAATTTGATATCTGCAATATCAGGGTTCCCCACCGAAACACGATTCACATCTTTAGATAGTTTGATAACCCGCGATTTAAAGATGGGGATCAGCTTGGTGTCATTTTGGGCTCCTATCGGACCACCAGCTAACGCGGAATTACTGATAAACAGTATGGGAAATAACACCAGCAGACAGCATCCCATTTTAAACAGAGGTCGAGTTATGCTCAGCATGGGGCACTCCTTTGTAACTTCTTGTTATAAAATGTAAATTAATAAATTTTTATAAAAATCACCTAAAATCAGTGCGAGCTTTTATCAATTCTGAACCTTCACTTCCTGCTCGCTGATGCCTTTCAATACAAAAACTTTTCCATTACGTTTAGGCGTTGGAACGTAAACTACTCGCTCCACCGGCATAGGTGCGGGCTTAGACTCTGCGCCGACTTCAGCAGGCGGTACTTTGTTAATATCAGCGATTTCCACCTGTGCCTCGTCGTTAGGATTCCTCAATGCCAACTGTAATGAACCACGCCCCTCGGCAATCATTAACACTTCCGCCTGTTCCAGGCTCAGTTCCAGAGTCACGGCCCGTACCAGCACAGGTTTGTTCTCATCGTTGGATGAACGCTGATCGATAGCCAGAATTTTTACATTAGCAAGCACAACATCGGTTTTCAGACTGCCCTGCTTGTAAAGATTGATGACATCTACCCGATTTCCGGGTAACAAGAACCCGGCGACACCAACGACATCATTGACACGAATAGTCACTGCCCGCATTTGCGGCGTGATCAGACTGGATAAAGTACTTCCCTCACCTTTTTTGGTCAGACGTTCCGCTCTGAGCACTTCGCCTTGATAAAGTTTCTGGTTAACGACCATGCCTTCAGCATCTTCTAATTTACGAATTGAGCCTTTGGGGATCATCGACTCGGGAACGGACGTTAGCATCATGTGTTTTCGCTCAAGAATAGTTCCCATCGGTACCTGTGTTGCCATGGTAACGACAGTATGGGTCTCTGCGGCGGTATTCTGTTTTGTATTGGAGTTCAACCAGGTGTTTGCCAGGTAGACGGCAAAGACACCAAAGACCAGAGATAAGACAACAAACAGTATAGTTTTATTGTTCATAGTGAGCTCCCTGAGTTTAATGACAGGTGTACATAACCCGCCGTATCAAACAAAATAAATAGACCAAGCGGAATCAATCAGCGACCGGGTCACTTCAGGTTCTAATTTCATAAAACTCATCTGATCAGAGATGATGCCTAGTAGATCTCTTGGGTAACAGGGGATCAACGGCTTATTACAACGTTGGTGGTATTCACGTAAAAAATACTGAAATACCTCCTCCGGGCAATGAAGTTGCAACTCCTCACACACACGGAACCAAATCTGTCGGTAAAGCGTTTCGTTCAGCGCATCGAAATGAATTTTGTAGCCCAGACGCCTTAAAAAAGCTTCATCCACTAATTCTTTTGGATCTAAGTTAGTTGAGAACAGCAGGATCAATTCAAATGGAATTTCAAAATGCTCGCCAGATTGCAGCCCCAGAAAATCTCGGCGCTCCTCCATCGGAATAATCCATCTGTTAAACAGTTGCTTGGCACTGATGCGCTGCCGGCCTAAGTCGTCCAGCAACAATATGCCGTTATTGGCCTTAAGCTGCAGAGGTGCCATGTAAGTTCGGCTATAGGGATCAAATCTGACCTCCAGCATCTCCGCGGTAAGTTCCCCACCAGTTATTCTTAGCGGACGATGACAACGGAGCCATCGCGGATCATGTCCTTGCGCGAGATCCAGCGGATTGTGATTTTCTGTGAGATCAACCTGATGGTGTAGTTCAGGATCGAACACCTGAATGATTTCATTGCCTATAGCTAACGCATAGGGGATGAGTACATCGTCCCCGAGTGCCAGATTGAGGTGACGACACAAGTAACTTTTACCCGTGCCCGGTGGGCCATAGATCAGAACCGGTCGACTGGAGTTCATCGCGGGTCCAATCTTGTATAGCAAGTCTTCCGGCAATACCAAAGCCTTTAACCCTTGCTGTAACATTTCAAAGGTTACAGGATTAGCCCGGCTCGACTGCTGTCGACATATTGGAGTGTATTGTTGCAGCGGCACCGGGGCCAATCCCAGATACCCGTTTTTGGCGAATGCCTGCTTAGCATGAATATCTCCCGCCATGCTTAATGCATAACGCATCTGACCGTCCACCGTAGTCTGACGATTTTCAATCCACGCAAGTTTCTTGGCGGTATCCAGCAACCCCTGCAAGATACCGCCAGTGATGCCCATCTTGTTGGCGAGTTGCTCTCTGGTTAATACACCGTCAGTGAAAAGGTGTTTAGTCAGGAGATCTAGCAACAACGATTCCGACAACCCTGTTTCGGCGATAGTTGTAGGACGTCTAGCAACTGCAGCATGTGGAGACACATCTCGCGGTGATGGCTCGACCTGATACAGAGAAGCCTGTTGATTGTTTTGCAACATCTCAGACACCTCCGATCCAGTGCTGTACGGCACCGTACAGTTCGATTACCTGATTATCTAACGAGCAAGCCCACACCCAGCCAATAGCCAGAGCAGGCGCATAAGGAACCTTCTGTCCAGCCGCTTCGCCAGCTTCAGGCCGGAAATAAACATGGTAATAAACACACAGCCAGTAACGCTTAATCGTTGTAAATACGCCTCTGAAACCAACTTGCCATAACACCAACAGTAATGTTGTCACTGCCCCAGCAGTGATGCCATAGAGCAAACTCCACATCAGCAGCTTGGGTCCCATTAAGGCACCAATACCCATCATCAATTTAATGTCGCCGGCACCCAATACTCTCAGCACAAATACTGGGAACAACACCCCAAAGGCCAAGGCAAAGCCCGCCATGGCCATCAGTACGCCATTGAGTTGAGCAAAATAACCATTGACGGCAAAGCCACAAAAAATGGCACATAGACATAACAAATTAGGAATACGGTGGTAATAGAGATCCAGCGCAATTGCCACGAGGAAAAAGGCACCAGCCAATACTATCTGCAGTAGCAATTGCGTATCATTCATGGCGATCTATCCTTCTCCCACATCTATCCAGTAGCGCTAAGAAAGTGTCTGGCAGGTGGTTAGCCCTGCGCAGACACCTATGAGATCTCTATCATGAGGAACAATCTGTAGTGGCACCGTTCACTGCTTTGCCTAAGCAATCAATCTTCGCTGTTGCGTTATCACCTAAAGTAACAAAGGCAGCGATCATTCCCCCTACCACTAAACCGCCAGCGATGGCGTACTCTACCGCTGTTAAACCGCTTTCATCCTTTACAAATTCCGTTAATAAACTTCTAAAGTTCATATCACTCTCTCCTCTACACACTTATAAAAATCTGTCATATAAGGTACTTACCGGGACAGTCACGGCTGAGGGGCGGTATTCCAGTATTCCCATCAATACTTAGCTGAAGAGAACTTAAACCACAGTACTCACCCTTTACTCAACTTCGTCTGGCAATTTACCTAGCGGTACGTTTTTCCCTATGCCTGACTGAACCCAAAGATTCCCGAGATCCATACAACTCTTACGCTATGTGCCACATTGATAATGGCCTAATAGCTGTATTTAAAGGTAGCAAAGAGGAGGATTAGAAATTTATTGAATAAGTAAGTGATCAGTTTGTGATTGCAAAGTCACAGCATAACCAAATGGTTAGAAATGTTCATAACATGCTGATATTAATCATAAATATATTATTCGACTTCACAAAATGACATAAAAAATAATATTTATGAAGGTATTAATTAAATATCCTCGGTCTAAAAATTTAGTTAACTAATTGTTTAATTTGATTTTTATATTAATGACTGATGCTTGTTAATTTATTGTGTAAATACTGAAAAATATGATCAGTTAATTATTCAAAAATAATCGATTTGGTCTAATCTTTAGTACGCAACTAAACCACCAGTGACACTTAATATCACTGTCTTTTAGTTTTAAAATCGTATTTTAATTCTGCATATTAGGTTAACTGACCGAAATTTTGTTTAAAATACGATAAACAGTTGATATTTCATAGTCTATACCAAAAGACCTTGCAATATAGGCTTGAATAGCTTGTCCGGTCACACTATGCTCGTCGCAGTGAGATTGACAGCGCACGATGTAGTCGGCAAGTTGTCTTTGTTGCTCATAACTCAGCGCTGGAGGCCGTCCAGAACGCCTTTTATCAGCCAGACCAGCAATACCATGAGACAGGTAAACGCTCACCCATTTGTTTACACTCGTGCGGCTGACTTTTAAATAGTCCGCAATCTGGGAACGAGACTGACCTTCAATAAAATGTTGCAATGCCAATAATTTAATCCTCATTTTGGCATTTTTTTCTCTGCGAATTAACGACGCCAATTCTTTAATATGTTTGTTCATAGTTCGCGCCCTTTATTGCCAAATGTGACTGCATTAACTGACGTATTTGTTCGTCTTGCTTATAAATATCCTGCCGGATCTGTAACAGGCCGTCTTCATCCACCCAAGTTGTATGATAGTCAACAAAAACCGCTATCGGATTAACAATACGAAAATAACTAGGAGTGTTGCGGTTTAACGAATGTTCGAGATCAGTCACACCAATCTCAGACTGTTTAGACATTATGTATTGCAGTAACCCTTCAGGATTCTGTAAACGAATACAACCGTGACTCAGGGCTCTATTATCACGATTAAATAATGACTTAACTGGTGTGTCGTGCAGATAAATGGCACTGTTATTCGGGATAGAAAAACGAAATTTACCCAACGCGTTCCCGCTACCCGGAGCCTGTACCAATTGATAACGATTTAATAATTTCGACAATTGTTGTGATGACATATGGGCTAATGACAATGGTGGTGCTGATGCACTACGTAACTGAAAGCCCTGGCGCGCTAAATAGCCGGGATCAGAGCTATTTTTCGGCAATAACTCTTCATTGATAATACTTGCAGGAGGTGTCCACGTAGGGTTAACCGTAAAATGAGTAAGATAGGTGCTCATCAACGGTGTCGGAGTTGCAGACTTACCAACGATGATCTTCATCGTCATAACATCAACATCATTTTCTACGACATGCAGCTGGTAAGCTGGCAGATTGATCCAGACATAATTAGCCGGTAATGGTGCTGGCAATGCTGACCAACGCCACAATGAAGCTTGCATCTGTTTAAATCGCTGTAATGGTGAGACATTCAGTTCTCTCAATGTCTGCGGATCCAAAGTCCCAGTTTGTTCGAGCCCGTGTCTGGCCTGAAAATGCTTAACGGCTTGTCCTAAATCAGGATCATAAATTGCGTCACGATAGGCATCTGCCATTTTTGGCTTAAAATCCCCCAGTTGCGTTAACATCCACCTCAGTTTGGCAATATCCGGGGTTCGTTGCCCTAATCTAAAAGTAAAGGATGTTAATGTCGGCCAAGCATAACGCCCCAGTTCACGATAGCGTGCCATTATCTGCCGTAATTCAGAGATCCTTGGCGTGTTGGGCAATAAATTATCGACGATGCTTGCCAACAGTTCTTGGGATTTCAGTTCGTATAAATCCTGCTGTGTATGAGGATACCTTTTCCCTGTAACCTCGGTCAGTTGGGCTAATACATTGAGGAAAAATTGCGAATATGTTTCATCTATACTAGCAACTGCGGCATCGACGGTAGTTGTCGATAACGTAAAACCCAGATCGCTTGTCAACGCCAACATACGGGTGGTATGAGGTTTGATATGACCATACTCATCAAACCAGATAAATTCATTTGAATGCGCTAATGTATTGCTCTGCTGTTCTGGTAAAACTTCCGATGCAATAATGGTTGCCGCACTAACTTGAGTGAAACATAAGTTCATCAGTAAACATATTCCTGCCACCAACAATCTAACTGTAATAAAGCGTGTCAAAGCTAGAACCTCGGTGATGCGCAACACATTCAAAACACTTTGTTTTCTCAACATAAACAGAGACTGGCACATTAATGTGTCAGACGGGCGCGGCATAAACGAGGCAATATTAACGTTTTCGCTAGTAGGTTTAGCGTCAATGGTGACCAACTTCCCCTTTTCACGATTTGCAATAGCAAGTGAAGTAAACACCCACGTGAAGCGATTCATGAATACGGCGCTCCCTGTCGACATTATTGACTAATCGGATTAAGTAAACTGCTCCATAAATCTCTAGTACAAAATCCAGCAGGCAACAACTTTGGCAGATAGATAACCCAGGACATCCGTATGAGTGTTCATTAATTGGCTATCTATGCAAATCTCCCCCGTAATACACGCTCCCCAAATTCTGCGTTCATCATGTAACTTATTGTTGTTTCGTTGATTAACTGATCGATATCCATGATTACTCCCCTAAAAAGCAAGCATAAAATCACCGACTGGACTACTGGTCAATCAAGAACCTATTTTGCATAAAAACGTTCATGTTCTACCCATGATGCAAAACTTTTAATGCACGAAGTTGATTATTACTAGAAATAAACTATAGATAAAATCGTAAATATGTTTAATACAACGTCAGGATGACATTTATGATCAACTATAAAGCAGTGGTACTTGCATCAAGTCTAGCCTTTAGTTCTATTCAACCTGCTCTCTCACAACCAAGCAATGTGGGAAAAGGATATATGGGTATTGGGATATCATTTGCATCTCTCGACTTCTCGGGTCTAACAAGCAACTATGATCAATATGATGTTAGCGTGAGCAACAATACGCTTTTAGGCGCAATTATCGGTTATAAATTTACCCCATATACTGCTGTAGAATTTAGAGGATATGGAAATGTGTCTGAAGGTGATTATATGGGATATCAGGTATCTGTAGATCACTATTTTGCTTTGTATGGACGTCTAATATATCCGCTAAATGAAGATTTCGAAGTTTATGGTTTACTTGGTTATGGGAAACAACAAGCAACAGTTTTAAATGTAAGCGATAGTGATAGTGATGTAGCTTATGGTATAGGGTTTCAGGTTATGAATGGTTCGTCACTCGCACTACAAGTGGAATGGGTCAAAACCTATGATGAAAATTATTCGGGTTATGATTCCGACTTGGGAAATTACAATATGCATATAAAAGAAAGTAATATTAATGTTAATCTTATTTATGAGTTTTAAGTTTTCTTTGGTAGTGTTTAGAAATCATGTGTCATTTCAGTATTATGTATAAAGCAGGAATGACACATGATCAAAGTGTTGATTTAGAACCAGCAATGAAAGCACTTCAATCGGAAGCGATGACCAGCCACACATCAAGAATGGTTACACCAAAAAAACCGTTAAATCATCCGTCTGAACATTTGAACTGAATACTCAACCTAACAGAGGGTGAAGTTAAGAGAACCAGACTAAACAGACCGACGAGATTGACCGTAAAATTTTATCCATGCTCTCACTTGGCATAAGCTACCGCAATATTCGTGGGTATGTCGAAGATATTATGGCATGGATATCTCTGTCCTCCATCACGGGCGTTAAAGACTGAGAGATGTCCCTTCACTTTACAAACTTTGGATACGAGAGAAAAAGCAGTATCAGCGGTAGATACCAAAATCCCTACTATACTTTACAAATCATGGGAAAGGGATTGGTGCAAACAGGTGACTATAAATAAAAACCAAACAATACAAATAGCACTGACACTGATTATCTTGCTGTTATTGTCAGTCATTCTCTTGCCTGCATGGCAGACGGCACAGGCGCGTTTTGCTGTGGATTCTGGGGAAGAGTCAGGAAAAACGCTAGCAGAGCGCTATTTGATTTTGGGTGACTGGCCTTCTGGAAATACCGTCAATGCGCTGCTTCAGGCAGACCGTTTTCAAGTGAAGAACACTCGCCAGACTGAACAGGAAAAGTCATCAACGTTAGACAAGAAACAAGTTACGCAACCCTTTTACAATCAGCAAAAACCTGTAGAGCGCGAAGCTGAACAATAACAAAAGTAAGAAGATTTAGTGAATATCAGTTTGTTAAATCGAAATGTGGGAATAACCGTGCAGTACTAAGCTGTAAGTGCGCTAATGCAATTGCAAATTAACAGGGACATTCCATGTCAGTAGCAGTTAATCAAAATAATCATCCTGTCTCGCTGTTACGAACTTATCTCCGTACACTGGCCCTAATGCTGCTGTTGTTGGTGGCATTTGTTAACTACAAACAAGTGATCCAGTTTTATTCCGCATTTTCCCTCGCGAGTACCATGACGGCTATCAATAAAGATGAGTTACTCAGTCGAGGACTGATACTGGATATCAGCTATTTTTTAGGTATTGCGCTGGTACTACACGCGGGCTGGGCTGCAATAATTACCCTATCCTGCCGCCCTTGGTATCAACATATTTCCAACGAGGCTATCAAGACGCAGATCTGGCTATTGTTGGTGTTACTGCATTTTATTTTAGCATTGGCAGCCAATGCCTATTTGTACCCGACTTCGCTGTTAAGTATTTTCCGCAACACACCATTATCTAGTCTTCCATTTATTACACTTTTGACCACTTTATTAATAGCAAACTTTCTATATGGATTGATGAGTATCCTGTATCGCTTTCTCTACTGGGGTTGGGTCAATAGCCTATTGGTGTTGCTGCTGCTCTCTGGCGGCGTATTAGCGCTTAACAGCACCATCCGCAACACCAGTACAGCTCAAGCTAGACCTAATATTTTTATTATTGGCATTGATGCCTTAAGGCCAGATCATCTCGCGTTTCGGGGCGCCGATACCAGTCTGGCACCATATCTAAATTCTCTGCTGTCAAAAGCAGTGATTTATGATCGTACCTATACCCCATTGGGACGCACCTATGTTGCATGGATGAGCATATTGTCGGGTCAATATCCAACCACCATGGGAGTACGTTTTAACCTGGCACCACCAGAACTGGTACAGAACAGATTTCCGTTGGTGCAAGCCCTGTCAAAGAGCGGCTATCAGACCCATTACGCCATGGACGAGCGACTTTTCAATCAAATAGATGAACATTATGGCTTCGATAAGGTTGTGGGTCCTAAGATAGGTGCTGCCGATGCCATTATTTCCAACATGGCAGACCTACCACTGATTAATCTGTTAGTTAATACCCCAATAGGTAAGTATCTTTTCCCTTATCTTTATATCAACCGCGCCTATGGCAAAGTCTATGATCCCATGGTTTTCAACGAGGAGGTGTTGTCCAGCCTATCTCTGACCAGCCCCAACTTTTTGGCAGTTCACTTTTGCCAACTGCACTGGCCTTTTACTTCGAAGGACTTTGTTGAACTCGATTTTTCACGTTGGGATGGCAACTACAACCACTATATGTACCAACAAATGTTGAAAAAGCTTGATCAGCAACTCTATGACTTTTTTCAAGGGCTGCAACAACGTGGGCTATTAGATAACGCCATAGTGTACTTACTGTCGGACCATGGTGAAGGCTTTATGCTGCCACAGGATAAACTTGAAGCGACTGATAACCAGAGTAAACCGAAACTTAATGTCATTGCCTGGGGACATGGAACCAACATTCTGGATCAACAGCAGTCACAAGTGCTGCTGGCACAACTCAGATATCACAACGGTATTGTGGCGCACAGTCCCCAATTGGTCGAAGGACTGTTCTCTTTGATAGATATCGCACCAACGATATTTGCCAAATTGCGTTTACCACAGGAGCGAAAACTCAATTTCGACGGCCAACCGCTGCCATCATCCCCTCAAACGTACACCCAAAATCGTAAAATTTTTATTGAGTCGTCGTTGCCGGTAAGCGCCATTAATTCTAGCTTTATCAATGAAAAAAAAGTTATGTCCGAAACCGCCTCGCATTACGAAGTCAGAGACAATGGTAGAGCAGTTATGAAATCCGCTAATTACAAGCAGAATATTGCCTTAAAACAACGAGCGGTCTATTACCGCCATTGGCAGTTGGCAATGTTGCCCCAATACGATGATCTGGTTCTCGTTGATACAACATCACAGCAGTGGCAACGGTTAACCAATTACCATGGCGATGCGCCATGGCGGGACATGCTCTCCGAATTATGCAAACATTTCGCACATGACGCTGGTATAAATGAATCCAATGATTGTAGATCTTCTGTGAGCCCTTCTACTACTCAGGCGGAAGATCCACATGACAAATCGATGAAAGTGAAAAATGGCGTTATAAACAGTTTATAGCTGTGTAGGTGCGACTGTTAAGTAAGATGTATTTCTGTAGCACAGGCTGGAGAATTTCATTGAAAACAAAAACGTACTCTTGGTTGCTGTTAATTTCATTTATAACTGTGATATTGTTAGGAACGATATATGCCAACAATTTATCAAGACTTATTGATTTTAGTAGTGTATATGATTTAAAAAGATTTCTTGTTGTAAGTTTTGTATGTTTTTTTACATTATTATTATGCTTCATTAATAATTTTAAATTTATAGATATTAACAATTCCATAAAAATCACATTAATTATGTTTACTTGTTTATTTTTAATTTCAACCTTAAGGAGTGAACATATTTATTGGAGCATAGTGGAAGTTGAAAATATTGGTTTATTAATAATATCTTTCTGTTTATTCATTATATGTTTCAATTCAATTGATAAAGATAAATTGATTTTTTCAGTCTATATTTTTGCATTGACTTTTTCAATATTAACATTTATACAATGTATTATACTCCTGCGTTCTTCTTACATACATGCACAAGGCTTCGGTATCCACGGGTTGATTTCAGGTTACGTTAATGTAAGATTTTTCAACCAACTACAGGTTATGTTGATACCATTACTATTGTTACCATTTTATTTTTTGCATTTATTTAAATTTCGCATTATTTCTATAATAATAATGGCATTACATTGGATGGTAATTTTGCAATCAGAAGCCAGAGGCAGTTTAATATCACTCATTTTTGTTGCTGTCTTATTGTATTTTATTTTACCAAGAGAAAGCCGTAAAAATTTTTCTCGGCCATTACTGCAATCTATGCTGCTAGGCATCTTACTTTGGTTGATTTTAATTATCGCCATACCTTCATGGCTAATAGGAGACACTGATTTTAAAGTCAGAACAGGCAGTTCCGGTAGGTTAGACTTATGGCTCTATGTTATTAGGACTATACCTGAACATTTATGGTTCGGGTATGGCCCAATGGCATTTGCATGGGCACCGGATAAACCTCTACCTCATGCGCATCCACATAATGCTTTTATGCAACTATTGTATGAATATGGTGTTATTACAACTGTATTAGTCAGCAGCGGATTGTTAATTTGGATTTATAGAAAACTGAGACATTTGCAAAAAGACATGGAACCCCAAAATATTGTGGTTATGTATTCCATATTATCAGGGATAGTTTATTCAATGTTTAGTGGTGTTATAGTAATGCCTTTTTCACAATTGATATTAACATTTTTATTTGCATTTATATCTAAGTCAGAATTAAAAACATGCTATAAAATGACAAATTTTACTCGTTTTTTAATATTCCTCTATATAGTTTCAATATCAACATTGCTTTTTAATAGTTACCAAACTCAGGATTTGAAAGATGTATATCCGAAAACATTATATCCCAGAATTTGGGTTAATGGGGTAATTAATTAAGACATTAAAAATGTAAAAAACCACCTTCTGAAGAAGGTGGCTTTGTGATTACCCCCTAAAAGGGGGCCTTCTATACTAGAGCAAGCTCA